>VXNE01000382.1 GCA_009840715.1 Gammaproteobacteria bacterium | reverse complement strand
TGACGCTGCCCGACGGCCGTATCCTGCCGGGGAACCACCGGCGCGAGGGAGACCAGGTGTTCGCGGGCGCGGACGGCCGTTGGTGGCGCGTCCTGCGGGAGGGCGACGTACCCGTGACCGTTACGATCCGCGACGAAACGCTGCCGGGGCGCGCCCGCGTAGTCTTCGACGATCCCGAATACAAGCGCGACGTCTTCGCACGGCTGCGTCCCAACGTGCCGAAGTGGCTGCCGGGATGGTTGGACGCCGAGCTCGTCGTCATCGACCTGGAAAGGTGACCGCCAGCTTGACAAGGTCGGAGGGGCCGGCGAAGTTGCTGTTCTGGGAGCCCGGCAGATTTTCTGGCACTCCCGCGCCAGCCGACCATGGCGGCATGGCAGCGCCGCGGCTCCTGCCTGAGTGTGGCAGTGCGGACCCGGGGACAGGCACTCTAGAGGGATGATGAAGACGGACTCGGCGGTGCGGTTGCGAGGTGTGCGGTTCGGCTATCGTCCGGATCGCCCCGTCCTGGCTGTGGATGCGTTGGACGTCGCCCCGGGCGAGCGTGTCTTCATCGAAGGAGAGAGCGGCAGCGGCAAGAGCACCCTCCTCGGCCTGGTTGGCGGCATCCTGGTGGCCTCCGAGGGCGAGGTGCGCGTGTTCGGGCAGTCGATGACGAAGTTGTCCGGCTTGCGGCGCGACCGGCTGCGGGCCGACCAGGTCGGTTTCGTGTTCCAGATGTTCAACCTGTTGCCTTACCTGTCCGTCGTCGACAACGTCGTCCTGCCGTGTCGATTCTCGGCGCGCCGCGCGCGCGAGGCGCTGGATCGTTCGCCGTCGCTCCGCGAAGAGGCACTGCGCCTGCTCGCTCGCCTGGGTCTCGGTGACGGCACGATCCACCATCGGTCGGTTACGGAGCTCAGCATCGGCCAGCAACAAAGGGTGGCGGTCGCGAGGGCTCTGATCGGTGCGCCGGCGCTAGTGATTGCCGACGAACCCACCTCGGCGCTCGATACGCGTGCGCGGGCTCGTTTCGTCGACTTGCTGATTGCGGAGGCCACGGCGAGCCAGAGCGCGGTGCTGTTCGCGAGCCATGACCGAGCGCTCGCCTCCCGGTTCGATCGGGCGCTGTCGATGTCCGCGCTGAACACAGCGGCCGTCGAGACGACGGCCGAGGTCTAGCGTGCTGCGTCACCTGTTCACCCTGGCGCTGCGTAGCGTGCTGAATCGCCGCTTGACGGCGGGGCTCACGATCCTGTCCGTTGCCGTGAGCGTGAGCCTCCTGTTGGGCGTGGACCGAATTCGGACGGAAGCGCGGGCCGGCTTCGAGAACACCATTACAGGGGCGGACCTCATCGTCGGCGCGCGGGGCGGCCAACTCAACCTGCTGCTCTATTCGGTGTTCCGGATCGGGGACGCGACGAGCGGCATCTCCTGGGCAAGCTACCAGGACATCGCAGCTCGACCGGAGGTGGCCTGGACGATCCCTCTGTCGCTCGGTGACTCGCATCGCGGTTATCGCGTCGTAGGCACGACAGACGCGTACTTCGAGCACTACCGGTATGGCCGTGACCAGAGTCTCGAAACTGCGCTCGGCCGGACGTTCGACCGGCCATACGCCGCCGTGCTCGGCGCCGAGGTCGCGCGGGCGCTCGGCTATGCCATAGGCGATGCCATCGTCGTCTCGCACGGTATTGGCGAGGTGAGCTTCGAGCATCACGACGATCGACCGTTCACGGTGGCCGGGATCCTGGCCCCGACCGGTACCCCCGTGGACCGCAGCGTGCACGTCACGCTGGCCGGGATGGAAGCGATCCACGGCGACCACCCGCCAGCGAGCCCGGGGGATGACCACAGCGAGCATGGCGAGGGGCACGAGGACCATGCCGAGCACCACACCAGCGAGCATGGCGAGGAGCACGAGGACCATCCCGGGCACGACGCCAGCGAGCATGGCGAGGAGCACGAGGACCATGCCGGGCACGACGCCAGCGAGCATGGCGAGGAGCACGAGGACCATGCCGGGCACGACGCCAGCGAGCACCGCGAGGCGCACGAGGACCATGCCGCGCACGACGCCAGCGAGCACGGCGAGGCGCACGAGGACCATGCCGCGCACGACGCCAGCGAGCACGGCGAGGGGCGCGAGGACCATGCCGGGCACGACGCCGACGAGCACGGCGAGGGGCATGAGGGCCATGCCGGGCACCAACGCGAGCAGCATGCGGAAGTGGGCCGCGATGGCCATGGAGCGCACGAGGAGCGCGTCGCGCACGAGGAGAGCGATGCGCACGCCACGCACCAGGGACATCAGGCGCACCCGGAACACGCCGGCGACCCAGAGAGCATCACCGCCTTTATCGTCGGCCTGGAATCCCGCCCAATGCTGCTCCGCCTTCAACGGCACGTGAACGAATACGAGCCGGAACCGCTGACCGCGATCGTCCCGGGGGTGGCGTTGCAGCAGCTCTGGGGCATGCTCGGCGTCGCGGAGGCGGCCTTGCTCGGTATCAGCATCCTGGTCGTCGCCGCCGGTCTGGTGGGCATGCTGACGACGCTCTTGACCGGTCTCGCGCAACGGCGGCGCGAGATGGCGGTGCTGCGAGCCGTGGGCGCCGGGCCAGGCTGGATCTTCTCCATGCTCATCGTCGAGGCCCTCCTGCTGGCAGCCGCGGCATCCATCGTCGGCCTGGTGACCGTGCACGGTGCCATGCCCCTGGCGCGGCGCGCGCTTCTCGACCAGTTCGGCCTGGCGCTGGCAGCCACCCCGCCGGGTGCGTTCGATCTTGTCGTAGCCGCGGCAGTCACACTTGCGGGTGGGGCCGTCGCCACGTTCCCCGCATGGCGCATCTACCGCTACTCGCTTGCCGATGGCTTGACCGTGCGCACCTGATCGCGCGGACCGGTATGATGGTTGCGATGCACAGATCAGTGCCTACGGAAACGCGCATGGCCCGGACATCCGCGCTGCTGGTCCTGCTAACCGCCATAGGACTGGCGGCGGCGCCGACGCCGAGCGAAGCCCCCAAGCTGGACTGGGCGGACCTGCTTCCTCCCGAGGCACGAGTGCCAGCGCCGATCGTCGACCACACGCGGATACCGACATTCGATGACCTGCCACATTCGGCGTTCGTGGCGACGGTGCCTGAACTGGACGGCCGGATGGTCAAACTCCCGGGCTTCGTGGTGCCTTTGGATATGGTCGGCAACAAGGTCACGAGTTTCCTGCTGGTGCCGTATTTCGGGGCCTGCATCCATGAGCCCCCGCCGCCGCCAAACCAGATCGTTTACGTTGAGTTTGGAGACCCGGTCGAGCTTTCGAGCATGTACCACCCGGTTTGGGTCACGGGAACGCTGGGCACCGAGGCGCATACGAGCGAACTCGCCTATGCCGGCTACACGATGCTCGGCGAAGCAGTCGAGAAGTACCAATACTGAGCACCCCGGCCGGAATGCCCGGACACCTCTGCACGCGTCTTTGACGTCTCAGGCGCTCGCGGGTGCTTCCACCACCTCCTCCCCCAACGCCCGCGCCCGTTCGAGACGCGTCGCTTCGTCCCGCGCCAGGTGCCGCTGGGCCATCGCCAGGCAGAACACGGACCCGATGAAGACCAGGAGGGAGACCGCCATCGCGAGGCGCAACCCCTCCGCGTCGCTCATGCCGCCCGCGATGAAGACGTCCGAGAGCTTCCCGATGGTGTAGGGACCGAGGGCCAGGCCGATGAAGGTCATCAGCAGGATGTAGAAGGCGCCCGCGATCGCGCGCATGCGCGGCATCACGAGGTCGCTCGACGTGCTCGGGGCGATCCCGGCCCAGAAGCCGTTCGGCACGCTCGCCAGGAAGTTCGCCAGGAACGCGATGGCAAGGCTCTCCGTGTAGATCATCAGGAGGGCAAACGGCGCAGTGCCCGCCATGGCCACGTACCCCAGCATCAGCCGCCCGGTCGGGAACCGCATGCGCAGGCGATCCGCCAGGAAGCCCCCACCGGCGACGCCGATGATCCCGCTGGCGGCCGCCCCGACGCCGATCCACAGGCCGACCTCCGCGGCACTCGTGTCGTGGGCCCGCATGAGGAGCGGAGCCGTCCAGAACGCGACACCGTAGCCCACGAATCCGCCGATCGGAGCGGAGAGCATGGCGTAGATCATGGCCTTCGACTTGAAAATCATCGCGAACGTGGCCGGGTCCCGCCGCGCGAGCGACTGTACCCACGACACGGTCGCATAGACCCCGATGCCCATGGCGATCCACTGCGCCCAGTCGCCTGTCAGCCAGATCAGGCCGGCGCCGCCGCCGACGATAGCGAGCGCCATCAGCGCGTTGAGCCTGAGCGAGGCGCCGTCCCGTACGAGACCGATCACGTTGAGCGGCGGGATGACCGACACCAGTTCCGTGCCGAGCACGTGGAACGGCCGCGGGTGCGGCTTCGTTAGCAGGCCCTCGCTGATGCCGCGCACCGGCTCGCGCAAAGTGCGAACCCAAGCCGCCATGGCGATCCCGGGCAGCCCGACGGCCATGAACGCCACCTGCCAGCCGCGCAGGCCGAACGGGGGATCGACCGGGTAAAGCTCCGCCCACCAGTCGAGGATCGTGCCGCCCAGGAAGAGGCCGGCGCCGATGCCGATCGCCACGCCGCTCGTGTAGATCGCCACCACCGTGGCCCGGTAGCGCGGCGGGTAGTAGTCGTAGAGCAGCGAGTACGCCGCGGGCGAAGCGCTCGCCTCACCGATCCCGACGCCGGTCCGGTACGCCGCGAGTTCCACGAACGACCGGGCGAGCCCCGAGGCAGCCGTCATCGCGCTCCAGAAGAGGAGCCCGACGGAGATGACGCTGCGGCGCACCCACACGTCGGCGAAACGCGCCAGCGGAATGCCGAACACCGCGTAGAAGACGGCGAACACCGTGCCGTAGAGGAAGCCCATCTGGGCGTCGGTAACCCCGAGGTCCTCCTTGATGGCCTCCGCGAGGATCGACAGGATGTTGCGGTCGACGAAGTTGAAGAAGTAGACCAGCGTCAGTACGCCGAGCACGTAGTGCGAGTACCAGCGGCCCGGCTGCTGCGGTGCGGCTTCCGACGTCGGCTCCATCACGAACTCCTGCAGCCCGGCCGCGCGTCACGCCCGCCCGGGCAACTCGCCGACGTCCTCCCCCAGGGCCCGCGCCCGCTCGACCCGGGACGCCTCGTCCTTCGGCAGGTGCCTCTGCGCCTGCACCAGGCAGACGATCGTCACGACGAACATGGCCATGCAGCTCGCCATCGCCAGGCGCAACGCGTCGCCGTCACCCATCCCCCCTGTCACGAGCAGGTCCGAGAACTTGCCTACCACGTATGGGCCGAGCGCCAGCCCGATGAAAGTGGCGAGCAGGATGTAGAACGCACCCACCACCGCGCGCATGCGCGGTACCACGAGGTCGGCTGCCGTACTCGGAGGGATGCCCGCGAAGCACGCGCTCGGCAGGTGGTAGAGGAAGTTGGCCCAGAACGCCACGACCAGACTGTCGGTGTAGAGGAGGAGCAGGACCGTCGGGATGGTGCCCAACACGATGAAGTAACCGATCATCAGCCGCCCCGTGGTGAAGCGCAGGCGCAGCCGGTCGGCGACGAACCCCCCGGCGGTGACGGACAGCAGCCCCCCCGCCGCGATGCCGAAACCGATGTACAGGCCCACGTCCAGCGCGTTCGCCCCGTGCGCCCGAATCAGGTAAGGCGCGGTCCAGAAGCCGATCGCGTAAGTGACGAACGTCACGGACGTGAACGCGAACAGCATGTAGAGCATGGCCTTCGAGCGGAAGATCATCGCGAAGGCGGCCGGATCGCGCCGCGCCAGGGACTGCACCCACGAAGCCGTGGCGTAGAAACCTATACCCAGGGCGATCCATTGCGCCCAGTCGCCCGTGACCGCGATGAGGAGGGCCGCCCCACCGGCGATCGCGACGGCTATCAGCGCGTTCAGACGGAGCGACGCCTGCTGCCGCACCAGGCCGATTACGTTCAGGGGCGGCACGATCGACGCCAACTCCTGGCCCAGCACGCGGAAAGGCGCGGGGTGCTTTTCGGTGACCAGGCCTTCGCTGATACCCCTGACCGGCTCCCGCAGACTGCGCACCCACACCGCCATCAGCAGGCCCGGGAGCCCCACCATCATGAAGGCGACCTGCCACCCTTTCAGCCCGAACGGCGGGTCCTCCGGATACAGGTCCGCCCAGAAGTCGAGGATCGCGCCGCCCAGGAACAGTCCCATGCCGACGCCGATGTATCCGCCCGCCGAGTACGTTGCCACGACGGTCGCGCGGAGCCGCGGCGGGTAGTAGTCATAGAGCAGCGAATACGCGGCCGGCGACGCGCTCGCCTCGCCCACACCGACGCCCGTGCGATACACGGCGAGTTCCCCGAACGAGCGCGCAAGCCCGGACACCGCCGTCATCGCGCTCCAGAACATGAGCCCGAGCGAGATCACGCTGCGCCGCACCCAGACGTCCGCGAAACGCGCCAGCGGGATGCCGAAGACGGCGTAGAACACCGCGAACACCGTGCCGTACAGGAAGCCCATCTGCGCGTCCGTGACGCCGAGGTCCGCCTTGATGGACTCGGCCAGGATCGAGAGGATGTGCCGGTCCACGAAGTTGAACACGTAGACGAGCATGAGGACGCCGAGGACGTAGTGCGGGTACCAGCGGGCCGAACGGTCGGCGGCGGACCTCGCCTGCTCCATGCGCAACATTCCCTTCGCGACGCCCCGCGGCCCTTCCCCGACGCGCCGCCCGCCGACCGCTCCTTATAGCATGCGCCCGGCAGCCTGGACCCTTAACGACAGGAGCGCGGATGCAAGCACGCGCCTCGAGACGCCCGTCCGGCATTCCGAGCGATCCGGCGGTGGAGCCTCATTCTCTCGGGAGGTGTCTTTTCCTGCACCTGGCTCCCGGCATCGCCAACATCGCGGCGACGGTGCTGGGATTGGCCGTGTTCTGGAACCCGGCACTGCCGCCGGAACTGTTCTTCGGTGTGTTCACGAACGTATTCGTGCTGATTCCCGTACAGCTCGGCTACCTCTACTACCTGGCCAGGAAACGGCACAACCCGGGGTGGTCGCTCGAAGGCATCGTGGTGTACGACCGGCCGATTTCCTGGTCGCGTTACCTGATATGGGTCCCAGCGATCCTGGCGCCAACCGCCGTCATCTTCGTGGCGCTCGAACCGATCACGCACCGGCTCGAGGCTACTCTCGTTGGCGTCAGCGTCTTCGCCAGATACCAGGCGCCGGCGCTCTCGGAGGTCGCGGGGATCGTTCTATTCGCGAACGTCGTGCTCTCCGGCATCCTCGTCCCCATCACCGAAGAGCTTTACTTCCGCGGGTATCTGCTGCCAAGAATGCCAACCCGGTTCGGACGCCTGAAGCCGGCCGCACACAGCCTGCTTTTCGCGATGTACCATTTCGACACACCCTGGATGATCCCGGTCCGTACGCTGGGCATCCTGCCCCTCATCTACGCGACGATGCACACGCACAGCGTCCGGCCCGGCATCGCCGCGCACTGCCTGGTCAATCTCGCGAACTTCTCCGAGTCCGTGTCGCTGCGGATCGGGACCCAGTGAGCGAGCAGGTCTTCGAAGACGCCGCCTAGCGGAGCCTCGAGTACGGCAGCGGATTGACGTAGTCCACGAACTCCGTCTCGACGGCCGCGAAGGCCCTGTCGAGTTCCGGCAACGACTGGGCGCCGGTGCGGAACGAGAGGTCGAGCGGTCGGTCCGGGAGCACCCACAGATCAGTGAACTCGCCCCGCGCGCCCGACCGCGCACTGTAGGCGGTCACCAGCTCCGTTCCCTGTCCATCCACCCGGTCCACCAACTGCCCCACCGCCTCCAGCGCTTCGGCCAGGGTGCCGAGCGGTGCCTTCAGCCGGGCGAGCAGGTACTGCCGTGGCGCGTCGGGCGGGTCGTCCAGCACCCGCGCGAGCCGCTCCGCCGTGGCGTATGGCAGGGTGTCCCCGAGGCGCACGTATTCCTCGATATCGAGCCCCAGGTCCATCAGCCCCTTGATGGCATCCGGATCCGCCAACTCCCGCATCAGTTGGGTCGTCGCCTTGTCGTAGTGCTCGAGCGAGTCGAAGCGCACGAGCAACAGATCGCGTCCCCGTTCACCCGTCGACCACTGAAACCCTCCGAGCAGATCGAACCCGCAACGCTCCATCAGGGGAACCGCCACCTCTCCGTAACGGACGACGTACTTCTCGAAGTTCGCCGGGGTGGCCGGATGGACGGTGTGGATGACTTCCATGATGAGCGCCATGACGTGAGCCTGCCTTGGGATGTGCGCGGGAGTATAGAGGAGCCTTCCCACGGCGAGTGGGGCCCTCAATCGGAGGTGCTAGTGTGGTGTCCCGCAAGTTCCTAATGCTTCAGCGCGTCCCACGGGGTCTGTGGCAAGGCGCGTTCCCCG
>VXNE01000126.1 GCA_009840715.1 Gammaproteobacteria bacterium | reverse complement strand
AGGCTGCCGGTGTAGTCGCGCCGCCGGTCCTGCCGCGCACGGACCGAGCCCTCCTCCACCGGGGCGACTATCTCGAGGTGCGACGGGTTGAACGCTAGCGCGACGTGCATCTCGCCCCCGGGGGTCTCGACGTTCGACGAGAATCCCTGGTGGTACTTCACGTCGCCCATCCCCGTGCCAACGATCCGCCCCTCGAACTCGTCGAACAAGTCCCCCGGGTCCTTGCCGAGGATGTTCACGAGCACGTTCAGGCGACCGCGGTGGGCCATGCCGATGACGGTCTCGACGACGCCGTGGGAACCAGTGCGCTCCAACATCTCGTGGAGCATCGGGATGAGGCTCTCCGCCCCTTCGAGTCCGAAACGCTTCGTCCCCGGGTATCTCGCGTGCAGGTACTTCTCGAGGCCCTCGGCAGCGGTCAGGCGCTCCAGGATGCCGCGCTGCGTTTCCGCGCTGAACTGCGGACTCGAGCGGACGCTTTCCAGCCGCTGCCGCACCCACAACTGCTCCTCGGCGTCGGTGATGTGCATGTACTCGGCGGCGACCGGGCCGCAGTACGTCCGCTCGAGCGCGTCCACGATGCTGCGCAGCGGCGCCTGCCCCTCCTCGAAGAAGTGCGCCGTCCCGGTGTGGAACACCTCGTCGAGGTCGGCCTCGGTCAGGTGGTGGTAGCCGAGATCCAGTTCCGGGGCGGGGCGCCGCTCCCACATGCCGAGCGGATCGAGCCGCGCCCGGCGGTGGCCCCGGTGCCGGTACGCACTGATCAGTTCCAGCACGCGCACCTGCCGGCGCTCGTGCTCCGAGCTGATCGCGGTGCTGACCCGTTCCGGCCGCGCCTTCAGGCGATTGCGGCCGAGACGTTCGAAGTGCTCGACGATGGCGCCGTGGGGAACGTCGCCGGTCTGCGCGCCCTCCACGCGGGGCAGCTTATCGAAGTAGCTGCGCCATTCCTCTCCGATGGCGTTCGGGTCTTCCAGGAAGCGCTCGTAGATCGCCTCGACGTAGGCGGCGTTGCCCCCCGACAGGTGGCTGCTCCTGCGCATCCTGTCGAGAAAGGAGTCTGTCATCGCGGCCGGCCTCGCTCCCGGGGACGCATCATGCCGGCGAGCTTAACCCGCCGTGCGCGGCCATGTTGCCTCCGGGTGCGCGGCGTTCAGGTCCCGTGCGTAACCAGCATTGCCTTGATCTTGCCGATCGCCCGCGTCGGGTTGAGGTCTCTCGGACAGACGCTCGTGCAGTTCATGATGCCGCGGCAGCGGAACACGCTGAAGGGGTCTTCGAGGTCCGAAAGGCGCTCCTCCGTGGCCGTGTCGCGGCTGTCCGCCAGGAAGCGGTACGCCTGCAGCAGGCCCGCAGGACCGACGAACTTGTCCGGGTTCCACCAGAAGGAGGGGCAGGAGGTGGTGCAGCAGGCACAGAGGATGCACTCGTACAGACCGTCGAGCTTCTCCCGGTCCTCCGGTGACTGCAGCCGCTCCTGGGCGGGCGGCGCCGCGTCGTTGATCAGCCACGGCTTCACCTTCTCGTACTGCTGGTAGAACTGGGTCAGGTCCACCACGAGGTCGCGGATCACGGGCAATCCCGGCAGCGGACGCAGTTCGAGCTTGCCCCTCGGCGCCGCCTCGGACAGCGGCGTGATGCACGCGAGGCCGTTCTTGCCGTTCATGTTGATGCCGTCCGAACCGCAGACGCCTTCCCGGCAGGAACGCCGGAACGACAGGCTGGGATCCTCCGCCTTCAACATTTCCAGCACGTCGAGGACCATCAGGTCGCTGCCCTCCGGCACCTCCACGCTCGTGTGCTGCATGTGCGGCTTCACGTCCTGGTCGGGGTCGTATCGGTACAGGCTGACCTGCATGCGTCCTCCTAGTAACTGCGTTCCGTCGGCTCGAACGTCGGTACCGTCTTCGGTTCGAAGTTGACCGCCCGCTTGCCCACGCGCTGCCCCTCGGCGAAATACAGCGAGTGGCACAGCCACTCGTCGTCGTTGCGGTCCTGGAAGTCCTCGCGGGCGTGGGCACCGGGCGTCACTCTTCGCTCCAGGGCCACGACCGCGGTCGCTTCGGCGACCTCCAGCAGGTTGTCCAGTTCCAGTGCCTCGACCCGCGCGGTGTTGAAGGCAGTGCTCTTGTCGGCGAGATGCGCGGTGGCGATCCGCTCCCGCAGGTCGGCGAGGAGCTTGCGCCCCTCCTCCATGTGGGACTCGGTGCGGAACACGCCGAAGTTGATCTGCATCACGTTCTGCAGTTCCTTGCGGAGCGCGGCCACGCCCTCCCCGCGCGTCGACGTTTCCCAGCGGGCGAGCCGCGCCCCGGCGGCCTCGAGGTCGCTCTCGGACGCGGCGCGGTAGCTCACCCCCTGCCGCATGACCTCCTCGATGTGCACGCCGGCGGCGCGCCCGAACACGATAAGGTCGAGCAGCGAGTTCCCGCCCAGGCGGTTCGCCCCGTGCACGGAGACGCAGGCGGCTTCCCCCACCGCGTACAGGCCGTCCACGGCCCGGTCCTCGCCGGCTTCGTCCTGGGTCAGCGCCTGTCCGCTCACGCGGGTTGCGACGCCGCCCATCATGTAGTGGCACGTCGGCACGACGGGGATGGGTGTGTGCACGGGGTCCACGTGGGCGAAGGTGCGCGAGAGTTCGAGGATGCCGGGCAGGCGGCTGTTCAGGACTTCCGCGCCCAGGTGATCGAGCTTCAGCAGCAGGTGGTCGGCGTCCGGCCCGCAGCCCCGCCCCTCGAGAATCTCGAGGATCATGGAGCGCGCCACCACGTCCCGGCTCGCGAGGTCTTTCGCGTTCGGCGCATAGCGCTCCATGAACCGCTCGCCGTCCCGGTTGACGAGGTAGCCCCCCTCGCCGCGGCATCCCTCCGTGACCAGCACGCCGGCGCCGTGAATGCCCGTCGGATGGAACTGCCACATCTCGATGTCCTGCACCGGCACGCAGGCGCGCAGGGCCATGCCGATGCCGTCGCCCGTGTTGATGTGGGCGTTGGTCGTGCTCGCGTAGATCCGTCCGGCGCCGCCCGTCGCGAGCACGGTCGCGCGGGACTGCACGAACACCGTCTCGCCGGTCTCGATGCGGATCGCGATGACGCCGACCACCGCGCCGTCCACGTTCCGTACGAGGTCCACCGCGAACCACTCGGACAGGAAGACGGTGCCGGCGCGCAGGTTCGACTGGTAGAGCGTGTGCAGCAACGCGTGGCCCGTCCGGTCCGCCGCCGCACAGGTCCGCGCCGCCTGTCCGCCGCGCCCGTAGTCCTTGGACTGCCCGCCGAAGGGCCGCTGGTAGATGCGCCCGTTCTCGTTGCGCGAGAACGGCAACCCCATGTGTTCGAGCTCGAAGACGGCCTGGGGACCCGTCGAGCACATGAACTCGATCGCGTCCTGGTCGCCGATGTAGTCCGACCCCTTGACCGTGTCGTACATGTGCCAGCGCCAGTCGTCGTCCGGGTCCTCGCTGCCGATGGCGCAGGTGATGCCGCCCTGTGCGGACACGGTGTGCGAGCGCGTCGGGAAGACCTTCGAGAGCACCGCGGTACGCAGCCCGGACTGCGCGAGCTGCAGCCCGGCACGCATGCCGGCGCCGCCGCCGCCGATGATGACGCCGTCGAACTCCATCGTGCGCAAGGCCATCAGCGGGCGCCCCAGATCACGGCCAGCGCCCAGACCAGGTACCCGAACAGGAGCGCCGCCGTCAGGCCCTGGTAGGCCAGCCGCACCACCGTCGAGGCGCGGCCGAAGTAATGGGGCCGCAGGTAGTCCGTGCCCACCGTCCACATGCCGATCCAGGCATGCGCCACCAGGGCGGCCACGGACAGGGTCGCGAACACGACCATGGGCGTCGACGAGAACCAGGCCGCGAACGCCGCTTGGCCAGCGTCGGGGTTGACCGCGAACCAGCCCCCCACGCACAGCCCGAACGCGCCGAGCACCACGGCGGACACGCGCTGCAGGACGAAGTCGGACAGCCCGCTGCGCCCGAAGCTCGTGACGTTCGTTACCACAGCCAGACGCCCGCCGCGGCGGCCGCGAGGAACGCAAGCCCGAGGGTCGTCCAGGCGCTGCGCCGGGCGCCGGCGAGGGAGTCGCCCACGTGGAAGTCGAGGAGCAGGTGGCGGATTCCGGCGATGAAGTGGTAGGCGAGCGCCGCCAGGGTGATCCAAAGGGCGAGCTTCCCCAACCCCGTTTCGATCAGCGCCGCGGCCCGCGCGAAGCCCGCCTCGGACTCGAGCGCCAGGTCCAGCAGGTAGAGCAGGTACGCGGTGCCGGCGAATAGCGCAACGCCCGTAATGCGATGGGTGATGGATGCCACCGCCGTCACGGGAAGGTAGCTCGTGGGTGTGATTTCGACCGGGCGTTCCGAGGTCATCTGCCCGCGGGTCCGTAGTACGGCGGCGATGGTATGCGAGGCCCGGGCCGCTGACAAACACGGCTCCCGGACCGGCGCCGGGCACGGCGGCCCGTTTGACAACCTTTGACAACCGCGCACGCCAGCCGAGAGAATCAGCGGTTGTCCAGTCTCCCTGACCGCGGCGCCGGCCGCCGTCGGACCGGGTGCCGAAAGGCGCCGGTCGTGGGTGGTTTGCGCGTTCCGGGAGGCCGCGTCCGCACGGCGGACGCGCGAGTTCCGTACACACCAGCCGGGAGGGCATGGCATGGCCGAACGCTCCGCGAGCCTCACGATCGATCCGGGGGCGCCGATCGAGCTTCCCCTGTATCCCGCGAGCGTCGGCCCCGCCGTCATCGATGTCGGCGCACTCACCGGGCGCGGCTACTTCACCTACGACCCCGGCTTCGTCTCCACCGCCTCCTGCGACTCCGCGATCACGTACATCGACGGCGACGAGGGCGTGCTGCTGCACCGCGGCTACCCGATCGAGCAGCTCGCCGAACGGTCCAACCACCTCGAACTCTGCTACCTCCTGCTGCACGACCGGCTGCCGCGAACGGACGAACTCCAGGGCTTCGTGGAGTCCATCAAGCGCCACGCGGCCGTGGACGAGCAGACCCTCAACTTCTACACCGGGTTCCGGCGGGACGCCCATCCCATGTCGATCATGTGCGCAGTCACCGCCGCCCTGGCGGCGCTGTACCACGACGACTTCGACGAGGACGACGAGGGCTACCGGCTGGACACGGCGCACCGGCTGATCGCCAAGATGCCCACCCTCGCCGCCATGACCTACCGGCACGCCCGAGGCGAGCCGTTCGTGCCGCCGCGCGACGACCTGGACTACGCGGCGAACTTCCTGCACATGATGTTCGCCCCGTCCGGCGGGGACTACGAGGTGAACCCGGTCCTGGCGCGCGCCTTCGACCGGATCTTCCTGCTGCACGCGGACCACGAACAGAACGCGTCGACTTCCACGGTGCGGATGGCCGGGTCGACCGGGGCCAACCCGTTCGCCTGCATCGCGGCAGGGATCGCCGCGCTATGGGGTCCCGCGCACGGGGGCGCCAACGAGGCCGTGCTCAACATGCTGGCCGAGATCGGATCGCCGGACAACATTCCGAAGTACATCAAGCGCGCCAAGGACCGCGACGATCCTTTTCGGATCATGGGATTCGGCCACCGCGTCTACAAGAACTACGACCCGCGCGCCAAGGTGATGCAGGACACCTGCCGCGAAGTGCTCGCCGAACTCGGCGTCGACCACGACCCCACCCTGCAGATGGCCCAGGAGCTCGAGCGCATCGCGCTGGAGGACGACTTTTTCGTCGAGCGCCGACACTACCCGAACGTCGACTTCTACTCGGGCATCATCCTGAAGGCCATCGGCATCCCCGTGGAGATGTTCACCGTCATCTTCGTCACCGGCCGCACCCCGGGCTGGATCGCCCACTGGAAGGAGATGGTGAGCGCCCCCTACAAGATCGGCCGCCCGCGGCAGCTCTACACCGGCGAGGACCGACGGAACTACGTGCCGATCGCCGAGCGCTGAGCGGCCGTGCCTCCGAACGCGAAGCGTCCTCGGGAAACCGAAGCGAGCGCGGCCAGGATCGACGAGAGACTGACGACCCTGGCGACGCGCGAAGACGTGTCGTCGGTGAAAGTCTGGTTCGTCGTGACGACCGTCGCCCTGGTGGCGCTGGTCGCGACCGTGGCCGGCGCGATCGTCGCGGGTTGACACGGCCCGGGGGCGAGGGCGCTACGCTTCCTCGACCCTGCGCAGCCGCTCGATAAGGCTGGAGGTGTCCCAGCGGGCGCCGCCCATCGCGGCGACGTCCGCGTAGAACTGGTCCACCAGCGCCGTGAGCGGCATCCGCGCGCCGAGCCGGCGGGCCGCGTTCAGGGTCATGTCCAGGTCCTTTTGCATCCACTGGACCGCGAACCCGAACTCGAACTCCCGCTCCGCCATCGTGCCCGCGCGGTTGTCCATCTGCCACGACTGCGCGGCGCCCTTGCCGATGACGTCGACCACGGCATCCACGTCGAGGCCGGCCTTCTCCGCGAAGTGCAGTCCTTCCGAGAGTCCCTGCAGAACCCCCGCGATGCACACCTGGTTGACCATCTTCGTGAGCTGTCCCGCGCCCGCGTCTCCCATGCGGCGCACGGCGCGCGCGTAGCAGTCCATGACGGGCTCTGCGATGGCGAAGGTCTGCGGGTCGCCCCCGACCATGATCGTGAGCTGGCCGTTCTCGGCCCCGGCCTGGCCCCCACTGATCGGCGCGTCGAGAAACCCGACGTCGCGCGCCGCCGCAGCCGCCGCGAGTTCCCGCGCGAGATCCGCAGAGGCGGTCGTATGGTCGACCAGCACCGCGCCAGCGGACATGCCGGCCAGCACGCCGTCCGCCCCGAAGGTCACGCTGCGCACGTCGGCGTCGTTGCCGACACACACGAATACGAAGTCGGCCCCCGACGCCGCCTCCGCGGGCGTCGGGGCCGTCTCACCCCCGTGTTCTTCCGACCACGTCCCCGCCCTGACCGCCGTGCGGTTGTAGACGCACACCCGGTGGCCCGCTCCCGCGAGATGCCCCGCCATCGGGTACCCCATGACTCCGAGTCCCACGAAGGCCACGTTACGGCGGTCGTTCATCATGAGTGCCTCTGCGACTGGCTGTGGAAGGTGATCCGCACGCGCGCCCGACGCGTCAGCGGGATCGTCTGCAAGGGGCGCGGCTTATACCATGCCACGGGGCCACCATGCCCCACTCCCGCGTTGTTCGGCAGGCCCGCGTCCGGTATCGTACGTGCATGAGGAGACCCATGCGCCTTGAGGCGCGCGAACTCCGGCGCCTGGCCTGGGCGACGGCGTTCGTATTGTGCTCCACCCACGCTGCCGCCGAGCTGCACCTGCATGACGCCGCCCTGCCGGCGGACTTTTGCACTGCCTGCGCGCTCGCGCATGCCGACCTCGCCAGTGCCGCTATAGATGCCGGCATCTCCCGACCCGCGTGGGTCCCGGGAGCCGCCGCATGGTCTACCGGCGTGGCCGCGGTCTCCCGACCCTTCGAAGCGGAGCGCTCCCGGGCCCCACCGCTGCACTTCTGATCGTTCGCAACCCGTAGGGCAGCCGTCCCTCCGCCGGCCGCCGTCCGTAGATCGATTGGGAGAACCAGCATGAAAAACAGGTGCATTGTGCGCGCCAAGCCCGGCACCGCGGCCGTGCAAGGGTCCGGCACACCGGTTTGCGTCTTCCCGCGCGTGCGCCCCGTGGCGGCCGCACTGACGCTGCTCGGCTTCGGGGCTACGCCGGCTATCCACGCCGAAGAGGCCGCATCCGACGAACTGATCGAAGAGATCATCGTCATCGGCCACCCCCTGTCTGCCGAGGGGCTCGCCCTCCCGGCGACCGTCATCACCGCCGAGGAACTCGAGCGCATGGCGGCCGACAGCATCGGCGCGACGGTCGGCAACGAGCCCGGCATCCACAACAGCTCCTTCGCCGAGGCTGCGGGACGGCCGGTCATCCATGGACTCGGAGGCGCACGCGTACGCGTCATGGAGGACCGCATCGACACGCTCGATGTTTCGGTCACCAGCGGCGACCACGCCGTCACCGTGGATCCGTACATCGCGGAGCGCGTCGAAGTCCTGAAAGGCTCCGCCACGCTGCTCTACGGCTCGGGGGCGATCGGCGGCGTAGTGGACGTCCACACCGGACGCATCCCGCACGAAGTGCCGGAGCGGACAAGCGGCGCGGTAGACCTCCGCGGATCCGACAACGGCGACGGCAAGAACGGTTCCTTCCGGCTGGACGGCGGCGGTGGCGGCGTGGCGTGGCACCTCGACGCCTTCGCCCGCGAGGCGGACGACTACGAGATCCCGGGGTTCGTCGAGTCCGAGTACCTGCACGCCCTCGAAGAGGAAGAGCACGACCACGAGGACGAGCACGGGCACGCCGACGACCACGACGACGACCATGACGACGACCACGACCACCACGACGACGACCACGACGACGACCACGATGAGCA
>VXNE01000351.1 GCA_009840715.1 Gammaproteobacteria bacterium | reverse complement strand
CCCGTCCCGTCTCGAATTCACGCACGGCCCCGGACGGCTTCGCCCCTCCCGTCAGACGAACAGCCACCCGTGCAACAGCCGTCCCGGCATGAGCGCGAACGTCCCGGCAATCAGGATGCCCCCGACGTACACGCCCAACATGTGACCGCGATGGGCGGCCACGTTGCCACGTCGGATGCCGTAGAGCGCTGCCGGCACGCTGACGAGCACCAGCACGCTGAACAGGTGGATGAATCCGAAGTGGTCGAGAACGCGCGGACCCACCATGGCCGGCATGAGGAGTGTCACGAGCGCGGTGAAGAGAATCAGCACAGCGTACGCGCGTCCGAGCCGTTTGTGTCCCGTCGTGCCCTTGCGTCGCACGAGCAGCCACGCGCCGATGAGGAAACACGGCAGGACCGTCGCGAGATGGAGGTAGGCGAGGGTCAGGTAGGGCATCGGGGCGCCATTCTCGCGTCAAGGGCGCTTGCGGCCAAGGTTCTGCCTCTTCAAACCCAGGCGCGCGGCCTCGCGACGCGAGAGCTGCCGCTTGCGTGAGGCATACACCCCGTCCTGGCCGTAGAACTCGTTTGGGGGCAGCGCGGCGAGCCCGGAAGAGAGGACGACATCCATCGGCGGGCTCGCATCCGGTGGGCCGGCTTCGGGTTCGCGGGCGAGGACGACTTCCCACCACGCGCCGTCGGCGAGGAGGTGGTACTGCACGTCGCCTGGCCCCGGAACCATCCGCGCCTGCAGTGCGCGCTCGGTCCGTTCCCGGCGTTGCCGCAGCGTCTGGCGCCACGTCACGCGATGGCGGTTGTGGCGCAGGATGCCGGTTCGCGGGTCCACCCAGAGTTCGCGGTAGGACTCGCGGAGCGGACGTTCGCGCCCGAACTCGCGTAGCCAGGGCTCGCCGGCGCGCAGGAACACGTTTCTCGCGACGAAGTCGAACACATGGTCCCGCACGTGCTGCTGCACCGTCGAGGTGACGCGGAGCCCCGCGGCGATGTCCGACCACACCTTGTCCCACGGACGCCCGACCTGCGCGTGCAGGTAGCGCCGCAACGGCTGCAGGTGTTCGTTGAGCGTCTTCGTGTCGGCCTTCGCCAGCACGAGGGCGCGCTTCATGCCCACCCGGGCAGGCAGGTGTTCGATGGGGTACGCGCGACCCTTGCGGCGGACCTTGCCCCCGAGCCTGGGGCGCGTGACCAGGACCCGGTCCATGTCTTGGCGCATGGCGTCTCTCCTCGGCGGGCGGCGTAGTGTAGCTGGACCATCCGCGCCGTCCAGATGTCCAGGTACGATATCGGGCATGCCGTCGCGCGACTGGACCAGGGCGGAGATCGAGGCCGCCGTTGCCGACTACCTGGACATGCTCTCCCGCGAGATACGGGGAGAGCAGTTCAACAAGGCGCAGCACAACCGGGCGCTTCAGGAGCGGCTCGACGACCGCTCTAGGAGCGCCGTGGAGTTCAAGCACCGGAACATCAGCGCGGTGCTGATCGCCGAGGGCTTCCCGTACATCGACGGCTACAAGCCGGCCCGCAACCTGCAGGCCGAGTTGCGGACGGCCGTGCGGGGGCGGGTATCGGAGATCGAGAGCCTGATTCGAGCCGATGTCGAGGAACGTCAGGCACCCGTTGTTGTCGAAGACCTGCTTGGCATCCATCGCGAGCCACCGGACCCGGGCGAACCTGCGATCCGCGAGCGGCGGTCCGCCTACCTGATCCCCGGGACGCCCGTGGGCCCGATCGACTACCTGCTGCGGGAGGCCCAGAACCGGTCCCTCGGGGATGCAGGCGAAGCGCTGGTGATGGACTACGAACGTGTGCGGCTCGAGCGCGCTGGCAAGGACCACCTCGCGCGGAACGTCGAGCAGGTGTCCAGGACCAGGGGCGATCACATGGGCTACGACATACGCTCCTATGAAGCGAATGGCCGGGACCGCTTCATCGAGGTCAAGACGACGCGCTACGGGAAGCACACGCCGTTCTACATCAGCGACGGGGAACTGCGGTTCTCGGAAGAAAACGCGGAGTCCTATCACCTGTACCGCCTGTTCGGGTTCCGGAAGGACCCGCTGCTCTTCACGTTGCCCGGCGATGTCGCGCGGCACGTCCAACTCCAGCCGGTCAACTACCGCGCCCGGTTCTGAACGGCTGAGCGGGCACGGCGACGGACCCAGGTGCGGAAGGCGTCCTCGCCCCGCTGACGCCCTGCCGCAGGGTCTACAATAGCCGGATATGGGCATGGCACGGGAGACGACGGCGGCGGGGACGGAGATCATCTGGGGGGACCCCTGGGAGATGGAGCCGTGCACTTTGCTGCCGGCGGAAGCCTTCGCTGGCAGCGACGACGTGCCGCGGAACATCGCCCTGCGCCGTCGCTGGGGCGCGCCTGACGAGGAGACGGGCGAGCACAGCCGCACGGTCACCTGGCGCTTCTTTTCGTGCACCGCAGGCTGGCCACACCCCCCCACGGCGTCCGACCTGTACGTTGCGATCCGAGCGCCCGCCCCGACGCGCTGGCAACGCGCGGTGATTCGGGCCTGGCTGGACGAGGCCACCTACGCGGAACTGATGCTCGCATGGCTGGAGGAAGCCTACAGCTGGCAGGAACTGGTGGCCGCGGCACACCGGATCGGCTACGGCAGGTATGGCGTATGCCGTTGGCTGAACAGCCTGGCACGCGAAAGCGGGCGTGCGTGACCAGCTCGTATTGCCGGAGCCGGCCGCGGGCATTTACGCGCAGACAAGGGAGGTTCTGCACGAGTATCTGACGCCCCTTGCGGGAGACGAGGGGTGGTGGATAGGGGGCGGCACGGTGCTGGCCGCGCAGTGGCGCCATCGGCGCAGCACGGACCTCGACATATTCCTGCCGTCCAGCCGCAGCATCGCGCCCCTGACCCCCCGCCATGGGGGCACTTTCCTGGATCGGATGCACGCGTCGGGAGCGCGGTCGGTGGCCGTGCAGTCGCGTTCCATCAAGCTCGGGTTCGAGCACGGACGCATCGAGATCACCGCGCTCGACCCCGTGCCCGCACTTGACCCGCGTGACGTCGAAATCGACGGGCGTGCCGTGCGAGTGCTGCGCGAGGCGTCGATCATGACCGGCAAGATGCAGCGCTGCCACTTGCAGATGCGGACCCTGCCGCGCGACGTGTTCGACATGTGTGTCGCATCGGTCGCGGCTCCCGCGGCCCTCCGCTGTGCCGTCAATCACACCCCGCCGGAACAGCGGCTCGCCATCGCACAGATGCTCTCGGCGGGAGCCTCCGACTATCGCGACAGCGCCGCGCAGGCGATTCTCGAGCCGGCGCCCCCGTACGCGCATTTCTTGCGAAACGGAGCGGCAATAGCGGCGGCACTATTGGACGACGAGTCGTACGACGGCGAACACGCGATCGAGTACAGCGGCGGCCGGGCCACTGTCACCGTGCGCACGAGAGGGGGGGCGATGGTGCGCCGCTCAAGCCACGACGGCGCGGGGCTTGCCCGGGCGATGCGTGAAATGGGGCTCGAGGCCGCCCTGTGGGGCCCCGATGGCACCACGGCACAGTTCATCGCGGCGGCCGACGGGCAGATCGCACACACCTCCTGATGTCGGTTTCGCGGCGGCGATGCCGATCTTCTAGGCGAGGCCGGACTGCCCGACGAACTGCACGCTCGAGATGTTCGTCGCGAACAGCGAAGTGCCGATCAGGAGCCAGGAGAAGTTCCTGCCGCCGAGGAAGAAGCCCTTGCGGTCCGCCTTTTCCCGGCTCCCGATCCAGATGCCGAAGGCGAGCACGCCGACCAGGTAGAGCAGGACGATCCCGATGTCGACGGCTTGCAGGGACATTGCGGTCGGCGGGCGGCTCAGCGGCACTCGTAGGCGCTGGCGTGCCGCCCATCGCCGGACATGTACACGGGCTTGCGTGGCCAGGCGCAGAGCTTCCGGGAACCCGGGCGGTCGGCCCGGGTGGCCGCGAGTTCGTCGGGCGCGACGCCCGTGTCGTGCCAGCGCTCGAGCACATCCAGCCAGTCCACTCGGGAGGGTACGCGCTGGCCGGTACAGTGCTCCGCACCCGGGATCATGAAAAGCCGAACGTCGCTGGCGGCGGCGGGGTCGAGCGCATGGACGCGGTTCACGTAGTCCGTGGTGCCGTGCGCGGTCAGCAGGGCGTCGGCCCAGCCGTGGTACAGGAGCAGCTTGCCGCCCCGGGCGCGGAAGGCGCCGAGGTCGGCATCGGTGGCGTTCAGCAGCCGTGCGAGCGGGGCGACGTCCTCCCGCCACCGGCGCCAGTCGTGGTCGTCATGGCGCCACTTGGGGTCGTGATGGAGGAAGTAGCGCATGGCGCCAAAGCCGATGCGCGTCGAGTTGTTCGGAAAGCCGGCCGATGGCGCACCGCTCGCGAGATAAGCGCCCCAACCGCCGGCGTCGAGG
The DNA here is from genome assembly GCA_009840715.1 of Gammaproteobacteria bacterium. GTDB lineage: Bacteria > Pseudomonadota > Gammaproteobacteria > Pseudomonadales > Azotimanducaceae > VXNE01. Next base: position 4,162 of record VXNE01000351.1, on the reverse strand, counting down.
TCTTCGGCGCCGAACGGGAAGCCAAAGTAGAGCCGGGCGCCGTCTTCGACCGGCCCTTCGTACACCTCGCGAATGGCGGCGACCTTCTCGGGCGCCAGGCAGGCGGTATGGCTGGGGCAGGCGAGGGTGCCGGGATCGAAGTCGCATAGGGTGGGGTCGTGCAGGATGCCGTCGTGCAATCCGTCGAGGGCGTCGCAGCGCGCGAGGATCGCGCGTCGTAGCAGCAGCCGGTCGTCCTTCGTCACCAGTGCGGTGTGTAGGTTCCCGGGGTCGGGGAACATCTTCTGCGCGATCGCGACGAAGGCCGCCACCTGGCCGGTCCAGTTGAGCCAGGGCGCGCCGGCGACGATGCCGTCGAAGTCCGCCGGGTAGCGCTGGGCCTCCATCAACGCCTGTCTGCCGCCGTTGGAGCAGCCGAAGAAGAAGGACTTGTCGATCGGGCGACGGTAGTGCCCTTCGATGACCCGCTTGGCGTGGACCACCGCCCGGTGCATGCCGAGATGCGCGTAGTTGACGATCGCTTCCCAGTCTCCGAGCGCCCAGGCGCCGTCGCGCGCGTTGGGCACGGCGTGGCCCGTGTCCGTGGAGGCGGTGGCCTATCCGTCCGTCAGGATGCGCTCGCCGAAGAACTGCAGGGCCTGGTTGGCATCCACGTTGACGAAACCGCCCGCGCCGCCCATCACGAAACGCCCGTTCCACGCGGCGGGCAGCGAGACCTTGAAGCCGATCTTGCCGCCGACGAGGCCCGTCACCCTGCAGTGATCGGTGGGTTCGGTTTGCGGGGTTGCCGAGAGGATTCTTGCGTCTGGGAGATCGAGGCCGGGGAGAGCGGAGCAGGGAGTCTTGGAAGCGGCCGCCGCGGCGCCGCCGCAGAACAGAACGGCCAGCGCGGGAGCAATGGTGAAAGGGCAACCCCGGCGGATCATGGAGAGAGAGTACCGGACGGATACGAACGGTTCCTTTTTGGGGGGTGTCCCGGCCGTGCTCGCTGCCCCGAGTGTTCAAGATGCCCCGACACCGCACGCTCGAAGGGCCGCGCGGCTGGCGGGGAAGTTCCGCGCGTCGGAGTGGGGCCGCGACTATCGGGGGCGGTGGCCGCGACGACGTGGATCTCGTCTGCATCTTCACCAGGATCGACACCCATCCGGAGATCGCCGTGCGGCGGCGGAGGCCGGCAAGCACGTGTTCGTGCAGAAACCGCTGGCGGGCACGATGCGGCAGGGCCGCGCGATGGCCGATGCGGCCCGGGCGAACGGCACGCAACTGATCACGAGCTTCATGCACAGCTACTTTCCCGAGTCGCTCGCCGCTGCCGAACTGATCCGCATGGGCCGTATCGGGCGCGTCGAACACATCCGCCAGCGCAACGCGACCCACAATCCGCTGGCGGCGGCGCCGTCCTACGGGGGCGCGCTCATGGACATCGGCGCGCACGGTATCGCGCTGATCGAGGCGCTGTCCGGCCAGGACATCGTGCGGGTCGCGGCGCGCATCGACGGGGACGACGCGTCGGCGCGGGACGAGGGGGCGCCCGCGGACCGCCGTCTGCAGGGCAACGAGGTCAACGCGTGGCTGCTTTACGGGCTGTCCGGCGGCGCCACGGCGAGCCACGAAGTGCAGTGGTCGCAGCCGGGGCGCACGTCGCGGTCCCAGACGGAGATCTACGGGTCCCTGGGTTCGCTCCACGTGCGGGTGCCGCGCACGGGCGAACCACTCGTGATGACCCGGCATGACGTCGCGTCCGACGTGGCGAACCACGACCCGGGGTGGACCGTGGCGGAAGTGCCGGAGACGCCCATGGGCATTGCGCACCACCAGGCGCTCTTCGACCGGATACGCCAGGAGTCGGACGTACCCCCGGGGCAGGATGGGTTGAGCGTGCTCGGGGTGTGCGAAGCGGCGAGACGGTCCGCGGCGACGGGCGCCGGGCTCGGGCAGTGCCGACATCATCGCCCGGGGCATGGACTACGCGGCGGAACTGGGCGCGTCGTGCTTCTTCACCGGCGCCGGGGAACCGGGTGGCGACAATCCCGCCGCGGCGCTCGCCGACTGCTACGAGGACTGGCGGGCGCGTGCCGCGCAACGCGGCCTCGACTTCTGCGTCTACCTCGGCCACGAGGGCAGTTACATCTACAGCGAGGACATGCTTGCGGAAGCCCTGGAAGCCGTCCCGAACCTCGGCCTCAAGATCGACCCGGTCGGCCTCATCCGCAACCTCGATGCCGACCCGAACGACATCCTGTTCCGCTTCGGCGCCAACCTGGTGTACTTCCACGTGAAGGGTCTCACGCGCCTGCGGGACGGGGAGATCGAGCCGCCGCCCGGATTCGACGCGCTGCGCTGGGACGTCATGTTTGGCATCCTGCTGGAGCACGAGTACGACGGCTACGTGAGCGTCGAACCGCACGGGCCGTATTGGGCGGCGGTGCCGGAGGGGCGGAAGGCATACATCCGGCACACGTTGCGGGCGCTGGGGCCGCTCATGGTGCCTGGCTGAGCGGCGGCGTCCTCAGTAGAGGTGACAGGCCACGATCCGCTCCCCCTGCCCGGGATCCTCCACCACTCGCAGCTCTGGCGTCTCGCCCTGGCAGACGTCCATGACCTTCGGACACCGGTTCGCGAACCGGCACCCCGGCTGCACGTTCACCGGTGAGGGGATTTCGCCGCGGATCGCGGTGGGCGGGCGGTTCCGTTCGGTAGCCGGGTCCGGTTCCGGATTCGATCCGACCAGCATCTCCGTGTACGGGTGCTTCGGATGGAAGAACACGCGGTTCGCGGGGCCGAGTTCGATCAGGGAGCCGAGGTACATCACCGCCATCCGGTCGGAGATGTAGCGCACCATCGAGAGATCGTGGGCGATGAACAGCATCGTGAGGCCGAGCGACTCCTTCAGCTCGCCGAGCAGGTTCACCACCTGGGCCTGCACGGAGACGTCGAGCGCCGAGATCGGTTCGTCGCACACGACGAACTCGGGTTCCATGATCAGCGCCCGCGCGATGCCGATGCGCTGGCGCTGGCCGCCGGAGAACTCGTGCGGGTAGCGCGATGTGTGTCCGGCGTTGAGGCCGACCCGTTCGAGCCAATCGGACACACGTTCGCGGATCTCCCGGCTGGCGAGATCAGTGTGCAGGCGCAGGCCCTCGGCGACGATCTCGCCCACGGTCATGCGCGGGTTCAGGGACGAGTAGGGGTCCTGGAAGATCATCTGCATGGAGCGCGCGAAACGTTGGAAGTCGCCCGGCGCGTAGCGTTGCGGCAGGGTCTCGCCCTTGTAGACCACGTCGCCGGCGGTCTTGTCGTGCAGGCCCAGCATGGTCTTGCCGAGCGTGGACTTGCCGGAGCCGCTCTCGCCGACCAGGCCGACGATCTCGCGCGGGGCGATGTCGAGGCTGACGTCGTCCACGGCGTGCACGATCTGGTTGCGCCCGAGGTCGAAGTGGCGGGTGAGGCCGCGGATCTCGACGAGGGCGTTCACGAGGGGGTCCCGGTGTCCGTGTGTGTCCCGGTGTCCGTGTGTGTCCCGGTGTCCGTGTGTGTCCCGTAGTGCACGTCGGCCACGCGCTCGGCGCAGTCGGGGTGGTGCAGCCAGCACTGGGCGGCGTGCGATGCGCCGATCGCGAACGGCTCGGGGTGGCTTTCCTCGCACACCCGCATGGCGTGCGGGCAGCGCGCGAAGTAGGCGCAGCCGGCGGGCGGGGCGAAGAGGTCGGGTGGCGAGCCGAGGATGGGCGTAAGGTTCTGTTCGGCCTCGTCGCGGTTGGTCGGCATCGCGTCCTTGAGGCCGAGGGTGTACGGGTGCGCGGAGCGGTAGAAGACGTCCTCGGCGGTGCCGGTCTCGAGGATCTCCCCGGCGTACATGACGGCCACCTGGTCCGCCATCCGCGCGACGACGCCGAGGTCGTGGGTGATGAGGATGATGGCCATGTCGTTGCTGCGCTGCAGCTCGCGCATGAGGTCGAGGATCTGCGCCTGGATGGTGACGTCGAGGGCCGTGGTGGGCTCATCGGCGATGAGGATCGCGGGTTCGCAGGCGAGCGCCATCGCGATCATGGAGCGTTGCAGCATGCCGCCGGAGAACTCGAACGGGTACTGGCGCGCGCGCTTGTCGGGCTCGTTGATGCGCGTCATCTCGAGGAGCTCGACGGCGCGCGCGAGGGCCTGG
>VXNE01000001.1:3750-8578 GCA_009840715.1 Gammaproteobacteria bacterium | reverse complement strand
CCTGTCACCGCCTCGCCCCCCTCCGCCCGGGCCGCCGGCGCCCCCCCCCCGCCCCCAAAACCGCAAGACCCCGGCGCCGGAGACGAGCCTGGCCCGGCCGCCCCGGCCCGGCCGACCTCCGAAACGCACGACGGCGAACTGGAGTCGTTGCGCCGGCTGCTCATGGAGATGGGCGGCCTGGTGGAGCGCCAGCTCCGGACGGCCGGGCGCGCCTTCGTCACGCACGATACGGGCCTGGCCGAGGATGTACGGACGGTGGAGGCCGAGGTCAACCGGATCGAGCTCGCCCTTGACGCGAAGTGCGTGCGGATCATCGCGCGGCGCCAGCCGGTCGCGCGCGACCTGCGCCTGCTGGTCGCCATCATGAAGGCCGGAACGGACCTTGAGCGCGTGGGGGACGAGGCGTGCAAGATCGCCCGGCTCACCGAGCAGGCCGCGACCTTCCCGATCCCCGACAACGGCTACGCGGGCGTGCAGCACATGCGGAACCTCGTCAGCGGGATGCTGAACAGGACCCTCGACGCGTTCGCGCGGTTGGATCTCGAAGCCGCTTACGACGTGATCGCCACCGACGCCGACGTCGACGACGGCTTCCTGGCCATCGACCGCGCCCTGTCGCGCGAGATCGCCGAGCAGTCCGAGTACGTGCAGCGCTCGGTGAACACGCTCTGGACCGCCCGCGCGCTGGAGCGCATCGGCGATCACGCGAAGAACATCAGCGAGTACGTCGTCTACGTGATCCGGGGCGAGGATGTGCGACACCCCGGCTCCGTGCGCTCCCAGGGAAGCTCTGATCAAGAGCTTCCCGAAGGCGCGCCCCGCGCGGCCAGTGGCGGGGCTGGCAGCGTGTCGGACTTGGACATGCGGAGCGGGTCCACGTCCGGCGGAGCATAGAACGGCGGGCGGCTGGGGCTAGGAGCCTTCAGCCGGGAGCGCGAGGGCTTGCCCTCGCAAGAAGACTCCGCGCCCGCCAGGGCGATGGCTTTGGTGGCGCTAACGCCTCGTCAGCGGCGCCTGACCCAAGTGCATGCCGCCGTCCATGATCAGCGTCTCTCCCGTGATCACGTCAGCGCCGCAGATGAAGTACAGGATGCCCTCCGCGACCGTGTCCGGGGTCGTGGTGAGCTGCAATGGCGTGTTTCGCTCCAACGCGGCCTTCGTCGCATCGTAGCGCTCCTTCCCCATGCCCTGCTCGAGCCACTCCCCCTGGATGAACCCCGGACACACGGTGTTCACCCGGATCTCCGGGCCGAGCACGCGGGCGAGGGACAGCGTGAGCGTGATGAGCGCCCCTTTCGACGCTGCGTAGGCGATCGAACTGCCAACCCCCATCACCCCGGCCACCGAGGCGACGTTGACGATGCTGCCGCGCCCGCCGGTGCGCATCGCGGGGGCGACGGCCCGGGCCATCTGGTAGGGCCCCACCGCGTTGACGGCATAGATGTCGAGGAAGTCCTCGCGCGAGAGTCCGTCGAGGTTCTCGTGGGCGTTGAACTTCGTCGTCCCCGCGTTGTTCACCAAGGCGTCGATGCGGCCCCACTTCTCGAGGGCCGCACCGGCGAGGGTACGGCACTGGGCATCGTCGGACACGTCCGCCCGGACTACCACGGTCTCGACGCCGAACTCCTCGCACGCGGCGCGGGTCGCCTCGGCGCCGTCGGCATTGTGCGCGTAGTTGATCACGACGTGACAGCCGCGCTCGGCCAGTTGCCGCGCACACGCGGCGCCGACCCCCGAAGACGACCCGGTCACGATCGCCACCCCGTCCTGCATGTCCATCGCCCGGCGCCTCCCGCACAACTCGCTCCGCAGGAGTTTCGCGCAGCGAAACTCCGAACGCGAGCGCAGCTCGCGCACCAATGGCATACACTCGGCGCACCCATTCCGCGCCGGACCGCGAGGAGACGTCGATGAAGAACCTGTGGTTCCACCTCATGCCCTACAAGGACCTGCCCGACGACTTCCGCGAGGCGCATCCGTCGGTATGGGTGGACATCGACGCCGGGCTGCTCGACGCCGCCCGGGTGCACGAGCACTACAACGAGTACCTCGACGAGCTCGAGTACGCCGGCGAGGTGGGCTTCGACGGCATCTGCTGCAACGAGCACCACCAGAACGGCTACGGGATGATGCCCTCGCCCAACCTCATCGCCGCGACGCTGACGCGCCGCACGCGCTCCCCGGCCATCTGCGTGATGGGCAACTCCCTGGCGCTCTACAACCCCCCGACCCGGGTGGCGGAGGAGTTCGCGATGCTCGACTGCATGTCGGGCGGCCGGCTGATCGTGGGCTTTCCCGTGGGAACGCCCATGGACACGGTGTTCGCCTACGGCCAGAACCCGTCGAAACTGCGCGAGCGCTACCTGGAGGCCCACGACATCGTCATGAAGGCGTGGCAGGAACCCAAGACCTTCTCGTTCGACGGACGGTTCAACCAGCTTCGCTACGTCAACGTCTGGCCCCGGCCCGTGCAGCAGCCACACCCGCCCGTGTGGATTCCGGGCGGCGGCTCCGTCGAGACGTGGCAGTGGTGCGCCGAGATGGACTACGTCTACTGTTACCTCTCCTACTTCGGCTACAAGGCCGGCATGGCCACCGTGCAGGGCTTCTGGAACGAGATGGACAAGCTGGGCAAGGACCGGAATCCCTATCGGGTCGGGTTCCTGCAGTTCGTCGGCGTCGGGGAGACCGAGAAGGAGGCCAACGAGCTGTACCGCGGACCTGCCGAGTACTTCTATGGCCGCTGCCTGCACGTGAACCCGAGGTGGGCGTCGCCGCCCGGTTATTCGAGCGAGGCATCGCAGCGGGCGCGGGTGCAGTCACAGGTCGCCCAGGCCGCGGCCGGCAGCCGCGGCTTTGGCGGGCGTCCACCGGTGGCGACGCAGTGGGAGGACATCGTCGATCTCGGCTACGTCGTGGCCGGGGACCCGGACCAGGTGGCCGAGCGGCTGCGCGAGGTGTGCCTCGAGATGAACGTGGGACACCTCATGCTGCTCTGCCAGTTCGGCAACATGTCGACGGAGCTCGCGCAGTACAACACGCGCCTCTACGCGGAACGCGTGCTGCCCCAGATTCGCGACCTGTTCGACGACCGCTGGGAAGACCCGTGGTGGCCGCAACCCATGGCGGAGGCGGAGCGCTACACGCCTGCCAAGGTCGCCTGACGTGCCTTCGGAGCGGACGATCGCCCTGCGCGGGCGGTCGATGCGGGTGCTTGAGCGGGCGCCGTCCACGCCGTCTCCCGGAGCGCCCCCCGCAGTCTTCCTGGCCGGCATCGGCGGCGTGCCGCGCTGGCTGCCGTTCCTCGACCGCCTGAGCGAGACGCGGCGGGTCGTGGTCCCTTCCTTGCCCGGATTCCCCGGCTCGGAAGCGTTCCGCCACCTCGACAGCGTCTACGACTGGATCGTCGACACGGTCGAGATGTTCGAGGCGCTCGACCTGCCGGCGATGGACCTGGTCGGGAGTTCCGTCGGCGGCGCCCTCGCCGCGGAAGCCGCGGCCATCGCCGGCGCCCGGATCCGCCGCCTGGTGCTGGTCGCGCCGTTCGGCCTGTTCGACGAGGACGAGCCCAACGCCGACATCTGGGCACAGATCCCCGCTCCGGACGTGTTGGCCAGCCTCGTCTGCGCCGACCCGGAGCACTGGAAGTCCATCTGGGAGACCCCGGAGGACACGGACGCGGTGGAGTGGCAGATCGCCCAGACGCGGAGCATGGAAGCCGCCGCCCGGTTCCTCTTCCCGTTCGGCGCGACGGGCGTCGCGCGGCGCCTGCACCGGATCACGCAACCGACCCTGCTGGCCCGGGGCGCCGAAGACCGGGTGATTCCGGCCTCCTATCTCGCGCGGTTCGCGGCCGGCATCGCGGGGCCCGTGCGCGAGGCGGTGATCGGCGACGCCGGGCACCTGGTCGAGCTCGACCAGCCCGAGGCCCTCGCCCGCGAGATCCACGCCTTCCTGGCCGACCAGGAGCTTTAGTCAGTGGCTATCGAAGCGACGCTGTGGGACATCGGCGGCGTCCTCACCAGCAGTCCGTTCGAGGCGTTCAACCGCTTCGAGGCGGCCCATGACCTGCCCACGGACTTCATTCGGTCCGTGAACTCGACGAACCCCCGCACCAACGCGTGGGCGCGTTTCGAGGCGAGCCACGTATCCGCGGACGAGTTCGATGCGCTGTTCCGCGCGGAGAGCACAGCACTCGGGCACCCCGTGTCGGGCAAGGCCGTGCTGGAACTCCTGAGCGGCGAGATCCGCCCACGCATGATCGCCGCCCTCGCCCGTTGCCGCGAGCATTTCAAGGTCGGGGCCATCACCAACAACGTCAAGCCGGACCCGTCGCGCCCGGCGCCCCGCGACCCCGACCGCGCCTCCGTCATGGAGGTCGCGATGGCGCACTTCGACCTGGTCGTCGAGTCGAGCGTCGAGGGCATCCGCAAGCCCGACCCGGCGATCTACCGCCTTGCCTGCGAGCGCCTGGAGGTCGAGCCGGCCCGCTGCGTCTTCCTCGACGACCTCGGGATCAACCTCAAGCCGGCCCGGGCCATGGGCATGCACACCATCAAGGTGGTGGACGAAGACCAGGCGCTCGCGGAACTGGCGGAGGCTACGGGGCTGGAATTCGATACGTGACGCTGTAGGGGAGGGGCTTGTCCCCTCCCGGCTCGACGGCCTGCACGCCTTCCGCACGGGCGACCACGAGGGTCGCCCCTACCGCCCGACCAACGCCTCGACGGCCTCGCGCTCCGGGATCGAACTTGCCGCCCCCGCGCGGGTCACTGCCAGCGCTCCCGCTGCCGAGCCGAGGACCAGCGCTTCGCGCATCGCCTTGCCG
>VXNE01000001.1:0-3740 GCA_009840715.1 Gammaproteobacteria bacterium | reverse complement strand
GCCATCAGGTAGCCCACGAAGGCGTCGCCCGCGGCCGTTTCGTCGACCGCGGCGGCGGCGAAAGCGGGGAGCCGCAGTCGTGCGTCACCCCGTCCGTGGCGCAGGCCGTCACGGCCGAGCGTGATCACGACGTCGCAGGAGGGATAGCGCCGGCACAGGTGGTCTAGCGCAGGGTCGGGCTCGGAAACACCCGCCAGCGCCGCCGCCTCGACCTCGTTCAGGATGAGCAACGCGACCCCGCCGACCTCGTATCCCTGCTCGCGCCCGTCGACCGGCGCAACGTTGAACGCCACGCGACACCCTGCCGCCTGCGCACCCGCCAGTACCGCTTCCAGATCGTTGATCTCGTTCTGCAGGAGCAGCCAGTCGTCCCGTCCGCAGCGCGCGAATGCCGCCTCCCGGTCCACCGCCGTCAACACGCGGTTCGCGCCGCCGGCGATGACGATGGCGTTCTCGCCCTGGGGATTGACCTGGATGACGGCGTGCCCGGAGGGCGTGTCGACCTCGCGCACGAGGGAGACGTCGACACCGGCGTTCGCGAGTTCCTCCCGCAGCCAGATCCCGTCGCTCCCTATGCAGCCGGCGTGAGTTACCGCCGCCCCGGCGCGCGCCGCCGCGAGCGACTGGTTGAGCCCCTTGCCGCCGGGGAACACCGCATGGCTGCGACTGGCCACCGTCTCGCCCGCCGACGTAATGTTCGGCACGCCGTAGACGTGGTCGACACAGAGGGAGCCGAGGTTGACGAGTCCGGGCATGCGCTCCCGCGGCCGGGAGAGCCGGTCTACCCCCCTTCGATCCGCTGCATGAAGAACACCTCGCTGTCCGGCCCCACCGGTTCGAGCCACGCGTCCTGGTAGATCTGGCCGTCGATGGCGACGGCGGTCTTCATGAGGACCGCCTCCATGCCGGGCCACCTGCTGTCGACCTCCCGCACGATACCGCGGAAGTTCTTCGCCTCGACCGCAATCTCCCGCGTGCCTCCCGTGTGGGAGAGCAGGTGGTCCGGAAACACGACCTTCGCCATCGGGCCCTGCCCATCCGCCGGGGCGCGCGAGCAACGCTCACGCGCCCCGATCCTTCAGGCGCCTTCCCGGTCGTCGATCGCGGCCAGCACGTTCGGCGGCGACAGCGGCAGGTCCGGAATGCGGAACCCGAGCGCGTCCCGCACGGCGTTGGCCGCGACGGCCAGCGGGGCCACGATGGGCGTCTCGCCCACGCCCCGTACACCGTACGGATGCGACGGGTTCGGCACCTCGACGATGTGGGTGTCGATCATCGGCATGTCCGACGTCACCGGTACCCGGTAGTCGAGGAACCCGGCGTTCTCCATCTCGCCGTTGGCGTCGTAGACGTACTCCTCGTTGAGGGCCCAGCCGAGACCCTGCACGGCGCCGCCCTGCATCTGCCCCTCGACGTATGCCTTGTGGATGGCGGTACCCGCGTCCTGGATGGCCGTGAAGTTGACCACGTCGACCTTGCCGGTCTCGCGGTCGACCGTAACGTCGGCCATGTTCACCGAGAACGAGGCGCCGGCCCCCTGGGCGTTCAGGCTCGCACGCCCGAGGATCGGACCGCCCGTACGCCCGGCGTTGCCCGCGATGTCCGCGAGCGACAGCGGCTGCACGTCGACGTTGACGCCTGGCTGCGGCACGGCCTCGCCGTCCGTCCAGTCCACCTGGTCCGCGTCGATGTCCCAGGTCGCGGCCGCGCGCTGCTTGCACTGGGCGATGATGTCCTCGCAGGCCTGCACCACGGCCATGCCGGTGGCGAACGTCGTGCGGCTGCCGCCGGTGACGTTGCAGAAGCCGGTCGACTCCGTGTCGCCGACGTGGGCGCGCACCGTCTCGTAGGGCACGCCCAGGGTCTCCGCCGCCATCAGGCACATGGACGCGCGCGTCCCGCCGATGTCCGGGTTGCCCTCGACCACGGTGACCGTGCCGTCCTCGGAGAGGCGGACCTCCGCGCTCGACTGCATGCCGATGTTGAACCAGAAGCCCGCCGCGATGCCGCGCCCGACGCCTTCGCCCTTCGGCGTGGTGTAGTTCGGGTGGGCCTTGGCGGCTTCCAGGCAGTCCCGGATGCCGATCGGCGGGAACGTGGGGCCGTACGGCGCCTGGGTGCCCTCGTCCGCGGCGTTCATGAGCCGCAGGTCGATCGGGTCCATGTGCAGTTCCCGCGCGAGATCGTCGATGGCGGACTCGAGGGCGTACATCGCCTGCGGTGCGCCCGGCGCCCGGTAGGCGGCCACCTTCGGCTTGTTGACGAGGACATCGAAACCCTCGACCTTGAAGTTCGGCAGGTCGTAGGGGGCGAAGATCGCCATGCAACCCGGGCCCACCGGGGCGCCGGGGAAGGCGCCGGCCTCATAGGCGATCCATGCGCTCGCGGCGGTGATGGTGCCGTCCTTCTTCGCGCCGACCTTCACGCGGGAGTGGGTCGCCGACGTCGGACCCGTTGCGCGGAAGACTTCCTCCCGCGACATGACCATCTTCACCGGCCTGCCGGAGACCTCGGAGAGCTTGACCGCCAGGGGCTCGAGATAGATGACCGTCTTGCCGCCGAACCCGCCGCCGATCTCGGAGGGGATGACCTTGAGGTCGCCGACGCTCATGCCCAGGACGCTGGCCGTCATGGAACGTACGTCGAAGTGGCCCTGCGTGCAGCACCAGATCGTCGCCGCGCCCTCTTCGCTGTAGGTCGCCGTGCAGGCGTGCGGCTCGATATAGCCCTGGTGCGCCGTCGGAGTGCGGTACTCGCCCTCCACGATCAGGTCCGCGTCGGCGAAGGCCTGATCCACGTCGCCGCGCTCGAACTTCGTGATGCCGGCGACGTTGCTCGCCGGTTGCGACGTGTCGCCGTTGGTGTGCAGGTTCTCGTCGAGGAGGGTCGCGCCGTCCGCCATCGCGTCGTCCACGTCGAGGACGGGGGACAGGACCTCGTAGTCGACCTCGATCAGGTCGAGGGCGCGCTCGGCGAGGTAGGGTGTCTTCGCCGCCACGGCGGCCACGGGATGACCGTGGTACAGGGCCTTGTCGCGGGCCACGATATTCTGGGCCAGGTCGGAGACCGTACCCCCACCCTCGCCCTGGATCTCTCCCTCCGCACCGGACGGGAAGTCGGCGCCGGAAACCGCCGCGTAGACGCCGTCCAGTTCGAGCGCGCGGCTCACGTCCACGCTGCGGATGCGCGCGTGCGCGTGCGGACTGCGCAGCACCTTGCCGTGCAGCATGTTGGGCAGGTTCAGGTCGGCGCCGAAGTTGGCCCGCCCCGTTACCTTGTCGACACCGTCCGGGCGTACCGGAGAGGTCCCGATCGCCTTGTAGTCATGCGCTTCTGCCACTTCTCTTCTCCTCCCGTGATTCCGTGTCAGGCCTCGTAGGCCAGTTCCTGGGCGGCGTCCTGCACCGCCCGAACGATCTTGTCGTAGCCCGTGCAGCGGCACAGGTTCCCCGCGAGCCAGTACCGGATGGTGGTCTCGTCCGGGTCCGGGTTCGTGTCGAGCAGCGCCTTCGCCGCCACGATGAAGCCCGGCGTGCAGATTCCGCACTGGAGCGCCGCGTGCTCGAGGAACTTGCGCTGCAGCACGTGGAGTTCGGAGCCGTTCGCGATGCCCTCTATGGTCGTGATGTCCACGCCCTCCGCCTCGACGCCGCGCATCAGGCAGGCGCAGCCGAGGCGCCCGTCGATCAGCACGGCGCAGGCGCCGCCGTCGGCGGTAGCGCAGCCGTCCTTGGGTCCGG
>VXNE01000357.1 GCA_009840715.1 Gammaproteobacteria bacterium | reverse complement strand
GCGGTGCGTGAAGTAGAGACGGGAGGGGACAAGCCCGTCTTGTGCGGTGCGTGAAATTGAGACGGGAGGGGACAAGCCCGTCTTGTGCGGTGCGTGAAATTGAGACGGGAGGGGACAAGCCCCTCCCCTACATGAGGCCCAGCACGAACCGGCTGCCGGCGCTCCAGACCTCGAGCTCCTCGCCCGCCGGCGTCCCGAGCTCCACCAGCCGGTAGAACACGCTGCGCGTCAGGCGGGCGCGCAGTCCGGCGCGGACCGTCACGTAGGGACGTGGCTCCCCGGCCCGCTCCTCGACCTCGATCGGGTGCGCCGCGTCGGCGAGCACATGGTCGCCGACGTTGGTCGCGAAGATCAGGCGCCGCGCGCGTCCTGCCCCGTCGGACTCCATGTCGATCGCCACGAACGGCGCGTCCTCCACGACGATCCGGAGCTTCTCCGCCGGTGTCACCAGGCAGTAGCCGTCGTGGTCCAGGCGCAGCACGGTGGAGAACAGCGCGACGAGCCGCTCCCGCTTGATCTCCGCGCCATCGTGGAACCAGCGTCCGTCTGCCGAAATGCGGATGTCGATGTCGCCGACGCGTTCGGGATGCCAGGTGTGCACGGGCGGCAGCCGGCGATTGCCGGCGGCGTCGAGCAGGGCCTGGAACGCGTTCATGCCGGGGGAGACGGCCACGGGGGGTGGCCCACCGGCGCGGAGTTCACCCGCCGATGAACTTCATCACGGTCACCTCGCCGGTGAACACCGACTGCTTGTCGCCGAGCGCGCGGGTCAGCACGCTCTGCAGCCGCATGAGGGCAAGGTGCTCGGGCGCCTCGAGGAGATCGCGGATGTCGTGGTGCCTGGCGTTCGAGAGGCAGCCGTAGAGGAGGCCGTTGGACGAGAGGCGCAGGCGAGTGCAGGAACTGCAGAAAGGCTCGCTCTCGTTGGCGATGATGCCGAAGTGGCCGCGCCCGGGCACGCGGTAGCGGATCGACGTCGAGTCGTAGGGGGCGTCGGTGCGGGTGAACTCGAAGCACTCGCCGATGGCGCCGAGGATGTCGTCCATGCCGATGAAGTCGCGCTGGTAACGGGCGTCGTGCTTCAGGTGGCCCATGTTCATGAGCTCGATGTAACGCAGCTCGATGCCGCGGTCGAGGCAGTAGTCGAGCATGGGCACGATCTGGTCGGCGTTGGCGGTCCGCATCGGCACCATGTTGACCTTCACCTTGAGCCCGGCCTCGAGCATGGCGTCGATGCCGGCGAGCACGGTCGCGAGGTCGCCCGAGCGGGCGATGTGCCGGAAGCGGTCGGCGTCGAGGGTGTCGAGGCTCACGTTGACGCGTTTCAGCCCCGCATCGACGATCAGCGGCGCCTTGCGCAGCAGGAACTGGCCGTTAGTCGTGACCGCGACGTCGGACAGGGGCAGTTCCATGACCGCCGGGAGGAAGACGTCGAACTTCGGGGAGAGCAACGGTTCGCCGCCGGTGATCCGGAGCTTCTCGATGCCGGCGGCCGCGATGAGCAGGCGGACCGCCCGGACGAGACCGTCCCCGGAGAGTTCGCGTTCCGCGGCCTGCAGGCGCTTGCCGTCGGGCACGCAGTACGTGCACGCGTAGTTGCAGGCGGCGGTGAGGCTCACCCGGAGGTTGCGGAAACGGCGCCCCTGGGCGTCAACGATCATCTCAAGTTCCGCGTATGCGTCGCGGTCGCGTGTGGCACGGGGCCATCATACCGCACGGGCGTTGAGGGCATCGCGCAGCCGCGCGGCGAAGTCGCGCGCCCAGAACACGCGGTTGGAGCCCTTCAGCAGTACGACGTCGCCGGGTTCGAGCAAGGCCGTCAGCGCGACGGGGTCGAGGTCGTCCGGTGACTCGACAAACCCGAACCGGCGTTCCGGTTCGAGGCGGTCATGGAGCGCCCGCATCCCGTCGCCGACGCAGAAGACCCGATCGATGCGGGCGCACAGCGGCGCCAGCGCCACGTGCAGCCGCTCGGAGTCTTCGCCGAGTTCGAGCATCTCGCCGAGGAGCGCGACCCTTCGGCCGGCGCCCCGCTGTCCCGCGAGATCGCGCAGCGCCGCGGACATGCTCGCCGGATTCGCGTTGTAGCTGTCGTCGATGAGGGTGACCTCCCCCGCCTCGATGCGGTTGCCGCGCCCCGCCGGGACCGCGTCGTCCGCGACGTCCGCGAGTCTCCGCGGGTCCTCGTCGAAGGCCACCAGCACCGCCGCCACCGCGGTCAGGGAGAGTGCCCGATGCGTTCCGCCTCCCGGGACCTTGGCGCGCACGGTTCCGGAGGGCGTGGCGATCGTCGCCTGGCGTCCGTCGAAGGCCGCGAGCCGCGCGTCGGCGCCGGCGCCTTCGCCGAAGGTCATCACGCGTAGCCCGGCATCGAGGCCGGTTCGGTCCAGCGCGTCGAGACACACGAGCGTGCCGCGGGGATTCAGTCCCTCCGCGATGGAGAGCTTTTCCCGCCGCAGCGCGTCGATCCCCTCGAAGAACTCGATATGCGCGGGATGCACGTTGAGGACCACCGCCACGTCCGGCCGCGCGAGGCGCGACAGGGGCGCGATCTCGCCCGGGTGGTTGGTGCCGATCTCGTAGACGGCGAAGCGCGCGTCGGCGGGCGTGCGGGCCAGGGACAGCGGCACGCCGAGGTGGTTGTTCAGGCTGCCCCCGGTCGCGAACGCGCCCAGCGCCTGCGCGAGGAACGTCTTGACGGTGGTCTTGCCGCTGCTGCCGGTGATCGCGGCGACGCGCGCCATGCTACGCGCCCGTGCCGCGCGGCCCAGGTCCCAGAGTCCGTCGAGGGTGTCGCCCACGACCAGGCGAGGCCCTTCGCCGGGCGCGTCGCGATGCACCAGCGCACCCGCGGCGCCGGCGGCGAAGGCGGCTTCGAGAAAGTCGTGACCGTCGCGCGGGGAAGGCCGCGCGCCGGGGAATCTGGGTCCCGGATCCCCGTTCAGCGCGACGAACAGCTCGCCCGGAGCGAGCTTGCGCGAGTCGATGTCGATGCCGCGGACCGCGGGTCCGTTGACCGCGTCCGCCCCGACCGCCTTGCAGAGTTCCGGCCAGGTCCACAGGATGCCGTCGCGCATCGGGCCATGTTAGCGGAAAGGTGGATGCCTCCGAGGCCAGCCGGCGGCGTTTGCTCGGCAACACCGCCGGAGACACGCCGGACAACGACGGGAGTACGTCCCGAGCCGCAACCCCGGCTTGCGACAGAGCGGCGGCGCCCGCTTGCGGGTGGCCCGGCGACCCCCGAAAATGTGCGTTCCTGCCTACGCCACGGTGCTCCATGTCCGTACGAAACACGATGCGCGGATTCTTCGCGGGCGTTGCCCGCGCGTTTGCGTTCCTCCGGGTGGCCATCGCCAACCTGTTCGTGGGTCTGCTGCTGCTGGCCTTCGTCGCCGCCGTCCTGATGGGCGGGAGCCAGGGCCCGAACGTCCCCGACGACACCGCGCTGGTGGTCGCGCCCAAGGGTGCGATCGTCGAGCAGACGGGCACTCCGGACCCGGTGCCGGCGTTGCTGGGGGTCGGCGGGTCGGGTCAGGTCGCCGCCGCGGACCTGCTCCGTGCCATCGAGCGGGCGACGAGCGACGACCGCGTCGCCGTGCTCTCCATGGACCTCTCCGACCTCTGGTACGTGAGCACGGCGCACGTCGAATCGCTGGGCTCCGCCATCCGGGCGTTTCAGGACGCGGGGAAGAAGGTGATCGCCTCCAGCGAAAACTACACGCAGGACCGCTACCTCCTGGCGAGCTTCGCCGACGAGGTCTACCTGCACCCCTTCGGGCAGGTCATGCTGCCGGGGTACGGGATGTACCGGGACTACTACTCCGGGCTGCTCGACAAGCTCAAGGTCAACGTGCACGTGTTCCGCGTGGGAACCTACAAGGCGGCCGTCGAGCCTTTCACGCGACCGGACATGTCGCCCGAGGCGCGCGAGGCAAACCTGGCGCTGGTCACCGACCTTTGGGGCAGCTACGTCAACAGCGTCGCCGAGAACCGGAACATGACGCCCGAGGCGGTACGGCGCTTCGCCGACGAGTACGACATGCTCCTTGAGGACGTCGGCGGGGACCCGGCCCGCGCGGCTCTCGAGCACGGCCTCGTGGACGAACTGCTGACCCGCGAAGCGTTGCGGGAGCGCCTGGCCGCGGAGGTCGGCGAGGAAGACGCCGACGACCTGTCTCGCACGGGCTTCCCCAACTACCTGCGCGCGACGGGGCCGGAACTGCCGGCGTCCGGCGACCGGATTGCGGTCGTCGTCGCGCAAGGCGCGATCCAGATGGGGGACCAGTCCCGCGGGAGCGTGGGCTCGGACTCGACCGCGCGGCTCATCAGGCGGGCGCGCGAAGACGATGCCGTCAAGGCCGTGGTGCTGCGGGTCGACTCGCCCGGCGGCAGCGCCTTCGCCTCGGAGGTGATCCGCCAGGAACTCGAACTCGCGCAGACCGCGGGCAAGCCGGTGGTGGCATCGATGGCCGGCGTGGCCGCATCGGGCGGCTACTGGATCTCCGCCACCGCGGACGAGATCTGGGCATCGCCGACCACCATCACGGGGTCGATCGGCGTCTTCTCCATGATCCCCGGTCTCGAGGAGAGTTTCTCGTCGATCGGGATCACCCGCGACGGGGTCGGCAGCAGCGCGCTCAGCGACTCCTACGACCTGTTCTCCGGCGTCACGGAACGCATGGGCACGATCCTGCAGGCGACGGTCGACCACACGTACGAGCGTTTCCTGAATCTCGTGGCCCGCGGTCGGGACATGTCGGTCGAGGACGTCGATGCCGTGGGCCAGGGCCGCGTGTGGACCGGCCGCAAGGCGCTCGAACTCGGACTCGTTGACGGTCTGGGGGACCTCGAGCGGGCGGTCGAGGCGGCGGCGCGGCTCGCCGACATCGAGGACTACAGCGTCGAGGTGATGGAGAAGCCCCTCTCCACCGGGGAGCAGTTGCTGATGCGTTTTGCGGACAACCTGGGGTTGGCCGAATCCGCGACGGCGGACTGGGTCCGACGGGCGCTGGCCGGCGTGGAGGAACTGCATGCCCTGAACGACCCGGGGCACATCTACGCCATCTGCGCGAGCTGTCCGGGGCGCTGACCGTCTCTCGATGCGCGCCGGTGCCTGCACCGACGCGGGATGCGCTATAGTCCGACGAGCCTGAAAAGCCCGCGGAAGGCGGAGGTCCTCCATGGCTGACGAGTCGCTGCACTTCAGGACCATCGTCGAACTCGCGGGCCTGATCGAGTCCGGGGAGATCTCCCCCGTCGAGGCGACCAGCGCCCAACTCGACCGCATCGAGGCACTCGACGGCCGATTGAAGAGCTATGCCACGGTCATGGCGGAGTCCGCCATGGCCCAAGCCAGGAGCGCCGAGGCCGAGATCGCCGGCGGCCGCTACCGGGGTCCGTTGCACGGGGTCCCGATCGCCGTGAAGGATCTCTGCTTTACCACCGGCGTGCGAACGATGGGCGGCACGCGGGTCATGGCCGACCTGGTCCCGGATTTCGACGCCACCGTGGTCAGCCGTTTCAACGCTGCGGGAGCGGTGCTGCTCGGCAAGCTCAACCTGACCGAGGGCGCCATGGCCGGGTACAACCCGGACCGGGGCGTGCCCGTGAATCCCTGGGACGCCGGCGCCTGGTCTGGCGCCTCATCGAGCGGCTCGGGAGTCGCAACGGCGGCGGGGCTCTGCTATGGCTCGCTCGGTAGCGATACCGGCGGCTCGATCCGTTTCCCCTCCGCTTCCTGCGGCGTCGTCGGCATCAAGCCGACATGGGGTCGCGTAAGCCGTTACGGCGTGCTGGCCCTGGCCGAGTCGCTGGACCATGTCGGCCCCATGACCCGAAGCACGGCCGACGCCGGGATCGTCCTCGAGGCCATTGCCGGGGCCGATCCCAACGACCCAACCTGCCTGCCTGTGCCGCCTCCGGCCATGCTCGACGGGATCGATCAGGGCGTGAGCGGCCTCCGGCTCGGTTTCGACGAGCGCTACGCCACAGACGGGGTCGACCCGGATCTCGCCCAAGGGGTGGCGGACGCCGTAAAGGTGCTCGAGGACCTCGGCGCCGAGATTGTCGAGGTGCGCATGCCCGCGCTGGAGGAGTACCTGGCCGCGTGGCCGGTGCTGTGCTCGGCGGAGGCCGCCCTCGCCCACCAGGCCACCTATCCGTCGCGCCGGGACGACTACGGACCCTGGTTCCAGGGCTGGCTGGACCTGGGTGCGAGCGTGAGCGGCGTCGACTACGCCAGGGCCAACAACCTGCGTGCGGCATGCAACGGACGGATCCGTGACGCGGTGGCCGGCACCGACGCCCTCGTCTGCCCCTCGATGCCAAGCCCGGCGTTTCCGGTCGAAGACCTGGCGCCGTTCGCTCCGCTGCCGGAAGAGGGTCTGGACATGAGCCTGTTGCGCTTCACGGCGCCCTGCGACTTCAACGGGACGCCGACGCTCTCCGTGCCCTGCGGACTCAGCGGCGGCGGACTGCCGCTCAGCGTCCAGTTCGTCGGCCGGCACCTGCAGGAGCCAATGCTCTGCCGGATCGGTCACGCCTACGAGCAGGCCACGGAATGGCACGATCTGCATCCGCCGGCCTGAGGTCATTGCGTCCCCGGGGCCGGGCATGAAGCTCGGAGAGTTTCGGATCGAGGGTTTCCAAACCCAGGGCGGCCCGGCGCTCGATCTCAATCTGGTCTACGCCATCCACGGCGAGCCGAATGCGGCGAGGGACAATTGCATCCTCGTCCTCACTTCGTTCTCGGCTACGCATGAAGATGCGGAAGATCTGTTTTCGCCTTCCACCGTGCTCGATCTCTCGGACTACTGCGTGGTGGTGATCAACATGCTGTCGAACTCGGCATCTTCATCGCCGAGCAACAGTCCGCCTCCGTTCGACGGCCCCCGGTTCCCGTTGATGACCGTCCACGACAACGTCCGGGCGCAGCATCGGCTCGTCACGGAGGGATTGGCGATCCGACGGCTTCGCCTGGTGATGGGCTTCAGCATGGGTGCCCTGCAGACCTTCGAATGGGGCGCCCAGCACTCGGACATGATCGACGGGATTCTTCCGATCTGCGGGGCCGCGAGGATCTCGAGCCACAACTCGGTGTTTCTGGAAGGCGCCAGGGCGGCCATGGAGGCGGACCAGGATTTCCGGGGCGGGGATTACGAGACCGTGCCCGGGATCGGCATGGACGCGTTCGCCAAGGTCTACAGCGGTTGGGTCTTCTCCCAGGACTTCTTTCGGGAGGAGCTCTATCGGGACATGGGCATGAGTTCCGTCGCCGACGTCATCGAGTTCATGAAGGGCTATTTCGGTCGCCGGGAAGCCAATGACCTGCTCGGGATGCTGGCGACCTGGCAAGCCGCGAACATTGCCGACAACGACCGGTTCCGGGGCGACTTCGATGCCGCGCTGGAAGCCATCATTGCCAGGGCGATCGTCATGCCAGGCAGCACGGATCTCTACTTTCGGGTCGCCGACAGCGAGTACGAAGTCGGCAAGATGCCCAACGCGGAGTTGCGTGTCATCGAATCGAAGCTGGGCCATGTGGCGGGGAGCGGTCTGGACCCCATCGGCAAGGCGGCGATCGACCAGGCCATCGTGGACCTGTTGGATCGCTGAGCGGTCCGGGCACGCTCGAGGCGACGCGTCGCTTCAAAGGCGGAGCCGCAGTTCCACACCGAGCAGGCGCGGCGGTTCGTAGACGGCCACCGGGAACACCGTAGCGCCGATGACCGTTCTGGCCGCCCTCTTCTCCGAGAGATTCCGCCCGAACAGCGAAACACTGTTTTCGCCTCCTCCCCATGTCCACGTGATGGATCCATTGATCAGCGTGGTTCCTGGCCGGTAGAAGATCTCGTCGTTGCTCTCCCCGAAGGTGTTGTAGCGGGATTGGTAACGCGCATCGAGCCGGTACTCCAGGGTGCTTCCCGCCAATTCTGACGTGTAGCTGACCGCCCCATAGGCTGTCAGCCTCGGCGCCATCAGTACGTCGAGGTCCGAGTTGTCCGTGACGATGCCGTCGTTGTTGAGGTCGACCGAGAACGTGGCCCATTCGGCATCGAGCAACCCGAGCGCGAAGTCGATGCTGAGGTTCGACAACAGCAGCCAGGAGGCCTCGAACTCGAAGCCCATGATCTCGACCTTTCCGAGGTTCTCGTTGATCGGCTCATTGCCTCTGCCGGTGGAGTTCGTACGCCGAACGAACCCCACGAGGTCTTCATAGTCCGCAAAGAACGCCGCGGCCGAAACCCGCAGCCGATTGTCCAGCAGGTTCGCCTTGATCCCGGCTTCGTAGTTCGTGACGTACTCCGCGTCGTAGGGGCCGACGTTCTCCGGCACGGTCGCCCGGCTCGTGAATCCCCCGGCCTTGTAACCGGTGGAGACCGTCAGATAACCCATCAACGATTCGGAGTGTTGGTACTTCCCACCCAGCTTCCACGTCGGCTGATCCCAGGTCGTCTTCGGTGCGAGGACGATAGGGGGCCGCTGCGGAGCCGGTGGCGGAAGCCCGTAGTTGGTGACGGTCGCCCTCTTTTCATCCCGGGTAAGGCGTGCCCCGGCAATCAGGGAGAGCCGTTCGCTCACGTGA
>VXNE01000034.1 GCA_009840715.1 Gammaproteobacteria bacterium | reverse complement strand
TGGCAGGTCCGCGACGTGTGCGCGGGATTGACGCGAACCACCTTTCCCGCCTTGTAATCCAGCTTCCGCTCAAGTTCGTGCCATCCGCTCGCAAGGATGGCGCGGTTCAGGCCCGACTTGGCCCTCACGTTCCTTCCCGGCGCGTCCTTGGCGCCCTTCGCCGAGCGGGTCATGCATTGCGTGTTCAGGTCCTCGATGGCCACGGTGTGGGCCGCGTCGGCAATGTGCCTGCTAGTCTGGTGACACCTGTTGGCGCGGATGCCCCTCATCCTGGCGTGGGTGCGGGCGAGCTTGGCCTTGGTGCGTGCGCGGCGGGCGCTGCCCTTCGTCTGCCTGGCCATCCGCCTATGGTAGCGCCGCCTTCGGGCCTCCAACCGGGAAAGCCCCGGCATGCGGATGATCTCGCCAGTGCTCAACGCACACTGCCCGACGTTCCGGTCAACGCCAACTGCCGTCCCGTCGTCCCCGGGGACATCGTCCGCGACCTCGTAGAACACGGTGCAGAACCACTTGCCGCGCTCGTGCTTGAACACCGCCTGCCGCACCACGCCATCCGGGTGGGGATTCCCGCCGCGCCGCCGCAGGCGGTAGCTGCCCGTCCTGGGCACCGCAATGACCCCGTCCTCGATCCTGACGCGCTCGGGAATGGTGAATCCGTCCTCTCCGCCGCGCCGCTTGAACCTTGGCCTGCCCCCCCGACCCTTGAAGAACTCACGCCATGCGTCGGCCTGGTGCTTGAGTGTGTACCGAACCTTCGCAAACGGAAGCTCCCCAAGCCACTCATGGCCTTTGGACTTGCGCAACTCGGTGAACGCCTTTCCGAGCGTGAAGAACGTCGGGCTCGGCGGCTTCCCGCCAAACATCCGTGCCGTGTCGTACAACTGTTGCTGCTGGTCGAGCATCTCGTTCCAGACATACCGACAGGCCCCCGCAATCCGGTGCAGCTTGCGAGCCTTGGCCCGCGTTCCGGGCAGCACCCTGTAGCGTACCCCCCGAATGACCCTGCCATCTCCCACCGACGTCAACATTCCCGTTGAGGACTTTGCCGTACAACTCCCGTCATAATCGGCGCGCGGCGAGTGTATCCGATAGGCAGACATGGTCGTAGCGTTCCGATACGTGGGCCGGGAACTCGTCCTCGTGTTCGTGGTGACATTCGCCACGTTGCTGGTGGTGGCGCTCGGCGGCCGTTTCATCGGCTACCTGCAGGACGCCGCGCTCGGCCGCTATTCGGCGGATGCGTTGCTGACGCTGATCTCGCTGCGGCTCCCGGAGTTCGTGCAGATGACGATGCCGTTCGCGTTCTTCGTGGCGGTGCTGCTCACGTGGGGACGGCTGCACGCGGAGCGGGAGTTTGCCGTGCTCCTCGGGGGCGGGGCGCGTCCGCGCCGCATGCTGGGGTGGCTAGGCGCGGTGGCGTTGCCGGTCGGGGCGGTCGTGGGCTACCTGTCGCTGGCGGTCACGCCGGGCGCGGCGAAGGCGTTCGCGGACCTGGCCACCGCGCAGCGCGTGTCGAGCGAGTTCGAGGCCATCACGCCGGGAACGTTCCACGACTTCGACCGGGCGCGCCGCGTCACCTACGCGCGGGAGGTGAGCCCGGACCGCCAGCGCCTGGTGGACGTGTTCACTGACGAGCGGCAGGGTGGCGGAGGACACGTGGCGGTGTGGGCCGAGGCCGGCAGCCACTATGTCGCCGCAGATACGGGCAGCCGCTTCCTCGTGCTCGAGAATGGCACGCGCTACGAGGGCGCGCCGGGTCTCGGCGGTTTTCGGGTGGTGGCGTTCGAGCGGCTGGGCCAGCGCGTGGAACGGAGCCCCCTCACCCGCACGCGCATCGACCCGCGTACGGTCCCGACCACCGAGCTCCCCGGGGGCAATCCGGAACGCGTCGCCGAACTTCACTGGCGCCTTGCACTGCCGTTGGTGACGGTCATCGGCGCGTTCTGCGCGTTCGGGATGGCCCGCGTACGGCCGCGCGCCGGCCGGTTCGCGAGGATCGTCCCGGGGGTGGTGCTGTTCGCGGCGTATTACCTCGGGTGCGTCGCGCTCCAGAGCGCCATCGCCGACGGCCTCCTGCCGCCGGCCATCGGCCTCTGGCCCATGCACCTGCTCATGGCGCTGGCGGCGGTGCCGCTGGTCCGGCGCGCGTACCGGCCACTGTGATGCTGCGCACCGTCGACCGCTATGTCGCCTGGACGGTGACCGTGACGGTCGTCGTCGTGCTCGTGTGCTTCGTCACGCTTACGGCGTCGTTCGCGCTCATGGAGGAGGTACGGGAAGAGGAGGCCGCCTACGGCTTCCGCGATGCGTTCGCGTACGTCCTGCACACGCTGCCGCGCCGGGTTCACGAGTTGGTGCCCTTCGTGATCTTCCTGGGCGTGCTGATCGGGCTCGGCGTGCTGTCGGGCAACTCCGAGGTCACGGTGCTGCGGGCCGCCGGGATGTCGCTCTGGCGTCTCTATGCGCCGGTCGGCGCGGTAGTCGTGCTGGGGTCGGGGGTCGCCTTCGCCATAGGGGAGTACGTGGCGCCACGGCTCGAGGCGCGGGGAGAACTGCTGCGCGCCCAGGCGCTGCACGACTCGGAGACGATCTACCTGGCCGGCTACTGGTACCGGGAGGGTCCCCTTTACTCGCACGTCGAGGGCCTGGGGGGTGAGGATCGGGCCGGCGGTGCCACCCCGTTCGAGCTCGCGGCGGCCGGCAACCTCCGGGAGTGGCGGCGTGCCTAATCCGCTACGCAGGTGGGCGCCGATGGCGCCGGGCGACTGCACAACGTGCATGCGACCCGGCTCGAGGACGACAGGACGGTCACCGCGCACTTCGACGAACTGCCCTGGGGCGCGGCCGCGGACCTGCGGCTCCTCTCGGCGCGGGCGCTGGTCGATCCGCGCAAGCTGTCGATCGCGGACGTCCTGTTCCAGGTGGCGTACATGGATCGCGAGGGGCAGAACGCCGGCCGGTATCGGCTCGCCTTCTGGAACAAGGTGCTGCAGCCGCTCGCGACGCTCGGCCTGGCGCTGGTGGCCGTGGGATGCGTGGTGGGGCCGTTGCGCGAGGCCGGCATGGGGACGCGTATCGCGACCGGCATCGTCGTGGGACTGTTCTTCAAGTACCTGCAAGATCTGCTCGCCCCGGCGAGCCTGGTGTTCGGCATCCCCCCGTGGCTCGCTGTCGCGATACCTGTCGCCGTCTGCTGGGCGGCCGGCGCCGTGCTGGTGCGCCGGGCGGCCTGAGGCAGCCAAACCGGATTGCCCCCCGCTCCGACAAGCTCATAGAATCCGCGGCCCGGGGTCCTGCCGGACAACTGCCCGGGGCGATACGCGGAGACTGCGACGGAGGTGCCATGGCGGAGGCGACCCTGGCGGAAGCCGGGAGCGTGCGCGAACGGTTCGATGTCGTTCGGGCCGAGGTGGGCAAGGTCCTCGTGGGCCAGGACGCGCTGGTGCGGCGGCTGCTGCTGGCGCTCCTCGCGGACGGCCACGTGCTGCTCGAGGGCGTGCCGGGCCTCGCCAAGACCCTCGTGGTCAGCACCCTGGCCCAGGCCGTCGAGTGTACTTTCTCCCGCATCCAGTTCACGCCGGACATGCTTCCGGGGGACGTGACCGGCACGCAGATATTCAACCCCCGCGAGGGGACCTACTCGGTCAGGAAGGGCCCGGTGTTCGGCAACCTCGTGCTGGCCGACGAGATCAACCGGGCGCCGGCCAAGGTGCAGTCCGCGCTGCTCGAGGCGATGCAGGAGCGGCAGGTGACGCTGGGCGAAGAGAGCTTCGCGCTCGAAGAGCCATTTCTCGTGATGGCCACCCAGAACCCGATCGAGCAGGAGGGAACCTACCCCCTGCCCGAGGCGCAGCTCGACCGCTTCATGATGAAACTGAAGGTGGGCTACCCGAGCCGGGACGACGAGGTGCGCGTCATCGACCGCATGGCGGGCTCGGGCAGGGAGCCGGTCGCCGCTCCCGCGGTGCGCGGCGACGACATCCTGGCGGCACGCGAAGTCGCGCGGCAGGTCTTCGTGGACGAGAAGGTCAAGCGCTACGCGGTGGACCTCGTCGCCGCGACGCGCGACCCGGCGGCGGCCGGCATGCCCGAACTCGCCAACCTCATCGAGTACGGGGCGTCGGTACGCGGCTCCCTCAACCTGGTGAAGCTCGCCAAGGCGCACGCGCTCCTCGCGGGCCGCGACTACACGAGCCCCCACGACGTCAAGAGCGTGGCGGTGGACGTGTTGCGCCACCGGGTCGTGGTGACCTACGAGGCCGAGGCCGAAAGCCGCGATGCCGACGACCTCGTGGGGACCATTCTCGCCAACGTCGAGGTGCCGTGACCCATGCGCGCCGTCCAGGGGGCGTGTTGGGCTGAACAGGCCGGCCGCTCGCGCGCCGGTGCGCCGGAAACGCCATGCTTCCCGCGGAGATCGTAAGTCAGGTCCGCCGCATCCAGTTGCAGACCGGCCGGCAGGTGGCCGACGTACTGGCCGGTGCGTACGTCTCGGTCTTCAAGGGACGCGGCGTCGAGTTCGACGAAGTCCGCCCGTACATCCCGGGCGACGACGTGCGCAGCATCGACTGGAACGTCACCGCCCGGGTCGGAAGTCCGTACGTCAAGCGTTACGTCGAGGAACGGCAACTGACGGTGCTCCTAATCGTCGACCTGAGCGCGTCCCTCGATTTCGGGTCGGGCGCCCGGTCGAAGCGGGAGGCGGCGGTCGAGCTTTCCGCGCTCCTCGCGTTCTCCGCCATCTACAACGACGACAAGGTCGGGCTGCTGCTCTTCCGCGGCGAGGTCGATGAGTACATTCCCCCGCGCAAGGGGGGGAAGCACGCGTTGCGCGTCGTGCGCGAGGTGCTCGCCCGGGGCCGGGAGGAACTGGCCGGGCGGGACGCGACCACGGCGGGGCAGCTGCGGCGCAGGCGGATGCTCGCCGACCTGCCGCGCGAAATCAGGGCGCACTTCGCGCGACTCGTGGCCGCGACCCGGGGGAGGGCGCGGGAGCGAGGCCGCAGCGCGACCGACATCGCCCATGCGCTCGAGTTCTGCCGCCGGGTACTGCCCCGGCGCGCCGTGCTGTTCCTCGTATCGGACTTCCTCGACGAGGATTACCTCGACGCGTTGCGTCTCGCGAACCGGAAGCACGACGTCGTGGCGGTGCGGGTGACGGACCCGCGTGAAGGCGGCTTCGAGGCGGTCGGCATGGTCATGCTGGAGGACGCGGAGACCGGCGAGCGGCGGCTGGTGGACACGGGCTCCCGCGAGTTCCGCGACGCCCTCGAGGCGGCGGCCGGGGAGCGCGGGGCGGCGTTGCGCGCCAACCTGCGCCGGGCGGGCATCGACATGATCGAGATCGACACGGCGCGGCCCGTCGTGGAGCCCTTGCTCGCGTTCTTCCGCATGCGCGAGCGCAGGATCCGGCGCTGATGGGGGGACGCCTGACCGGCCTGCTCGCCGGCGCCTGCGCCGCGGCGTTGCTCGCCGGTTGCGCGCAGGAGCGCTCCGGGCGTCCCGCCGCGGAGGACGCTTCCGTGTCCGCGGGCGCGCCGGCGCTTCCTGAGACGCTGTCGAGCGTGACGGAGGAGGGCCCGGTACGCGCGACCGTCACCCTGAGTCCCGCGGCGCCGCGTCTCGGGGACGCGCTCAGCCTCGAACTGGTCGTGACCGCCGAGTCCGGCGTGATCCTGGAAATGCCGGAGTTCGGCGAGGCCCTGGGACGGTTCTCGATCCTCGACTTCGCCCCGCGACGCGGCGCCGATGCGGAGGGGGCGACGGTGGCGCGCCAGCGCTACACCCTGCAGGCGCCCATGAGCGGCCGCCTCCGCATACCGGGACTGCGCCTGGAGTACGTCGACGAACGGGACGGCGGCGCCGGGCCGTACCGTGAACTGATCACCGACGAGATCGCCTTCGAGGTCGCGTCGGTGCTGCCGGAAGGCGCCGCGGTCGACGCGCTCCTGCCGCCGCGCCCGGCGCTGCCCGAAGTGCGCGCGGGATGGTGGGGCCGGTGGTGGCCGGCGCTGCTCGCCTTCGTGCTCCTCGCGGGCGGCGGCGCGTGGGCGTTCGCCGCCTGGCAGCGGCGCGCTGTCGAGCGCGTGCGGCTCACCGCCCACGAGCGCGCCATGCGCCGGCTCCGGGGCCTTCAGACGCGTGGCTTTCCGCATGCGGACGAAGCGGACGCGTGGTACGTGGAACTGTCGGACATCGTCCGGCGCTACGTCGAGGACCGCTATGCCGTACGGGCGCCGGAGCTCACCACGGAGGAGTTCCTCGTCGAGGCGCGCCGGTCCTTCTCCGGCCCCCACCGAGACCTGCTCGGCGCGTTCCTCGAGCGCTGCGACCGGGTGAAATTCGCCCGCTACAGCCCGGGACAGCAGGAGTCGCGCGATGCCTGGTCCGCGGCCCGCCAGTTCCTGGACGAGACGCGCCCGGAGGCCCCTGCCGAATTGGCGGAGGCGGCCTGATGGATCTCGGTGCCCTGGAGTTTCGCGAGCCCCTCCTGCTCTTGCTCGCCCTGCTGGCCGTGCCGGTGTACTTCCTCGGCCGGCGGGCCGCGGGGCGGGTCGTCTTTTCCTCGCTCGGGTTGCTGCCCCGCCAGGGCGGGAGCCTGCGGGTCCGGCTCGCCTGGCTGCCGGACGCGGCGGTGGCCCTGGGGCTGGTCGCGCTGGTGGTCTCGGCGGCTGGGCCCCGCGTCGGCGAACGGTTCAGCCGCGTCCACCGCGAAGGGATCGCGATCATGATGGTGGTTGACGTGTCCGGGTCGATGCAGGCGCTCGACCTGTCGACGGAGGACCGGGAACGCACGCGTCTGGAGGCCGTGCAGGACGTGTTCGAGTCCTTCGTACTGGGTGGCGGGGACCTGCCGGGGCGGCGCGACGACGCGATCGGACTGGTCCGTTTCGCGGGCTACGCGGACACCGCCGCGCCGCTGACCCTGGATCACGAGAACCTGGCCGCCGCGGCGCGGAACCTCTCCATCGTGCGTGAGCGGGCGGAGGACGGCACGGCCATCGGCGACGCGCTCGGTCTCGCCGTGGAGCGCCTCGGGAACGCCCCGGCCACCTCGCGCATCGTCGTGCTCCTCACCGACGGCGTGCACAACGCCGGCGTGGAGAGCCCGGGTGCCGCGGCGGAACTGGCCCGCTCCATGGGCATCAAGGTGTACACGATCGGGGCTGGGACGACCGGGCTCGCCCCCGTGCGCGTGGAGGACCCGCGCACGGGCCGGACGGCGTTGCGGGCGGTCGCCGTGGAGGTGGACGAGACGGTGCTCGCGGACATCGCGGAGCGCACGGGTGGCCGGTTCTTCCGCGCGGACGACGCGGATGCGCTCACCCGGGTGTACACGGAGATCGACCGTCTCGAGCGCACGCGCATCTCGGAGGAGCGGTTCCGGCAGTACGAGGAACTGTTCGCCGTGCCGCTGGCGCTGGGGCTCGCCCTGGCGGCGTTCGGCTGGCTGACGCGGGTCGCCGTGTTCGCGAGACTGCCGTGATGGACGCCATCGTCTTCGCCGAGCCGTTGCGCGTGCACCTGGTGTGGCTGGCCGTCGCCGCGGCGGCCGGATGCGCCTTCTTGGAGTTCCGGAGCGCCGACCGTCTGCAGCGTTTCGTTTCCACCGCCATGCAGGCGCGCCTCGCCCTGCGGCGCACGAGGCTGCGCCGGGCCTTGCAGGTCGCCCTGGTGCTCGCCACGCTGCTCGCCGGCGTGGTCGGGCTGATGCGTCCCCAGACCCCGGGTGGCACGGAAACGATCGATCGAGGAGTCCGGGCGGACATCATGGTGGTGCTGGACGTTTCGAAGAGCATGCTCGCGGAAGACGCGTCGCCGACCCGGCTCGCCCGGGCGAAGGCCGAGGTCACCGAGTTCATCGAGCGCGTCCGGGACCAGCGGGTGGGACTGGTCGTCTTTGCCGGCCGGGCAAGCGTCGTGAGTCCGCTGACGTCCGACTACGGGTTCTTCCGGCTCGTGCTGCGCGACGCGGGACCCGGCTCGGTCACCCGCGGCGGCACCCGCATCGGCGACGCCGTGAGGAAGGCCGTCGCCGCGTTCGGCGTCAACCGGGGCACGCCCCGCGTCATGCTGCTCATCACCGACGGCGAGGACCACGAGTCCTACCCGCTCGACGCCGTTGCGGACGCCGTGGACGCCGGCATCCGGATCGTCACCATCGGCTTCGGCAGCGAGGAGGGCAGCGAGATCGTGGTGACGGACCCGGTGAGCGGCGCCCGACAACCTCTCCTGGACGGCGACGGCAACCTGGTGCGCTCGCGGCTCGACGGCGACGTGCTCCGGCGCATCGCGTTGGAGAGCGAGGGCATCTACGTACCGGCCGGCACCGCGGCGCTCGACATCGACTCCATCGTGGAGGCATGGGTGGCGCCGCTGGTGACGGACGCGTCCGCGCGCGTGGTGCGCCGGAATCCGACGGAACACTACCGCTGGTTCGCGCTCGTCGCGCTGTTGGCGCTGGTCGCCGCGGTGTGGGTGGGCAGCGGCGGTGCGACGCCGGCTCGGCCCGAGGGCCGGTAGCGTCCGCGCGACGGGTTGGGTGGCGCTGGTGTTCGCCGGCGTGCTATCCGGACTGGCGGTCGGCAGGGCGG
>VXNE01000383.1:3848-8622 GCA_009840715.1 Gammaproteobacteria bacterium | reverse complement strand
CCGCGCACGCGCGCGTCGTCCCAGACCTCCTCCACCACCTTCTCCTTGTCCCGCTTCAAGCGCGCCCCCCGCATCGCAGCGCCGGCTCGGCGCCCGAGGGACCCGATGATACGCCAACGTCCTGCAGCACCCAAGGAAGGCCCGCTGGAGTACCCTGCAACCCATTGAATATCTGAGTAATTTGTTCACCTGATCACCGAGGCGTACAATGCGTGCGCCGCGCACCTTCGGAGCGATAGTGTCGGAGCCACGCAGTTCGATCCTTCCCGTCCGCGAGATCGCGCTGATCCTCCTCCTGGCCGCTTCCGTCTACGTCTTCCTGGCGATCGTCTCCTACTCGCACCTCGATCCCGCCTGGAGTTTCTCGGGCGCCAACGCGGTCACGAGCAACCTGGTCGGTGAGAGCGGCGCGCTGGTGGCCGACATCGTCCTGTTCGTCTTCGGGTGGGTCGCCTACGCGCTGCCCCTGGCGTTGCTGGCTGGCGGTCTGCGCCTGCTGCGGCGCTCGGCCGCACCGTGGTCGTGGCCCGTGTTCGGGACCCGCGCACTGGGCTGGCTGACCGCCGCGACCGCCACCTGCGTCCTGGTGGACCTGCACGTCGCGACGACCGTCCAGTTTCCCGGGGACGCGGGCCCCGGCGGAGTTGTCGGCGACTGGCTCGGATCGACGGGCCTGCCCTTCCTGAACTGGGCCGGGCTCACGCTGGTCGCCGTGGCGTTGGTCATGATCGGTATCCAGGCCGCGCTCGGGTACTCCTGGATCCGGATCGCGGAAGGCACGGGCCGCAGCCTGCACCAGATCACCCGCGGCGCGGCCGTTCCGGTGTGGCGCGCGGCTCGGGCGGCGCTGACCCGTGGGAACGCCGGCCGTGGCGCGGAGTCACGACCGCGCGGACGGGCGGAGACGAAGGGCGCCCGTCGCGCCCGCACGCGCCGCAAGCCAACCGTCGATGCCGGGGCGACCGAGGTTTCCGCACGCGTCGTGCGGAACGCGCAGCCTGCCGGGGAGGAGCGGCCCGCTCCCCCGGCGACGGACCCGGAGGGGCAACCCGCGGCGGCGCCGGGCGCCATGCCGGACCTGGCGTTGCTGGAGGAGGGGTCCGCCGCGTACGGGGGCTTCTCCGGGGGATCCCTGGAAGAGATGTCCCGGACGCTCGAGCACAAGCTTGCGGACTTCGGTATCGAGGCGGAAGTGACCTCGGTGCTACCGGGTCCGGTGGTCACCCGTTTCGAGATCCAGCCGGCGGCCGGCACCAAGGTGAGCCGCATCAGCACGCTCGCGAAGGACCTCGCGAGATCGCTGGCCGTCGTCAGCGTGCGCATCGTGGAAGTGATCCCGGGCAAGTCCGTGGTCGGCATCGAGATCCCGAACGAGCAGCGCGAGACGGTGCGCCTGAAGGACACGCTCACGTCGCAGGCCTACCGCGAGTCGGACTCGCCCCTGACGATCGCGCTCGGCATGGACATCGCTGGCCAGCCCGTCGTCGCCGACATCGGGCGGATGCCGCACTTGCTGATCGCGGGCACGACGGGGTCGGGGAAGTCCGTCGGCGTGAACGCGATGCTGCTGTCGATGCTGTACAAGGCGACACCCGAGGAAATCCGGCTCATCCTGATCGACCCCAAGATCCTCGAACTCTCGGTCTACGAGGGCATTCCGCACCTGCTGACGCCGGTGGTCACAGACATGAAGGACGCCGCCCAGGCGCTCCACTGGTGCGTGGCCGAGATGGAGCGCCGGTACCGGCTGATGGCGGCCCTGCGCGTGCGTAACGTCGAGGGGCTGAACCGCCTGGTGGACGAGGCCGCGGCCGCGGGCGAAACGATCGACGATCCCCTCTGGCCCGAGGAGGCCGAGGACGCCGCGCCAGAGCTGCAGCGCCTGCCCCTGATCGTAGTGGTCATCGACGAACTGGCGGACCTCATGATGACCTTCGGCAAGAAGGTCGACCAGTTCATCGCACGGATCGCCCAGAAGGCGCGGGCCGCCGGTATCCATCTCGTGCTCGCGACCCAGCGGCCGTCCGTGGACGTGATCACCGGGCTCATCAAGGCGAACGTGCCCGCCCGCATGAGCTACCAGGTATCGAGCCGCATCGACTCCCGCACGATCCTCGACCAGGGCGGCGCGGAGCAGTTGCTGGGCTATGGCGACATGCTCTTCCTGCCGCCGGGCACGAGCATCCCTATCCGGGTCCACGGGGCCTTCGTGTCCGACCGGGAAGTGCTCGACGTCGTCGCCGACTGGAAGGCCCGGGGCGCGCCCGACTACCGGGACGACGTGCTGTCGGGGCCCGCCGAGGCGTCCACCGGGCAACTGTTCCCGGAGCTGGACCAGGATACGGAGAGTTCCGACGCGCTCTATGACGAGGCCGTGGCGTTCGTCATCGAGTCCCGGCGGCCGTCGATCTCGGCCGTGCAACGCAAGCTGCGCATCGGCTACAACCGCGCCGCCCGGCTGATCGAGGCCATGGAGGAGGCCGGTATCGTAAGCGCCATGAACGGCAACGGATCCCGCGAAGTACTCGTGCCCGACGACCGGGCGGACCGGTGACCCGCCGCGTCCGGGCGACACTGGCCGTGCTGGCCGTTGTGTGGGCTTCCGCCCACGCGGCGCAACCGTCGGACCGTCTGCGCGAACTGCTCGAACCCATGGCCCGGTTCGGCGCGGAGTTCGAGCAGGTCGTCGTGGGCGCCAACGGCAGGACGCTCCAGTCGGCGCATGGAACGGTCCACGTGGAACGTCCCGGCCGCCTGCGGTGGGAAGTCGTGGCGCCATACCCCCAGCTCATCGTGTCCGACGGCACGGACCTTGTCGTCTTCGACCCGGACCTCAAGCAGGCGACCGTACGACCGCTGGCCGAGGCCCCGCGGGACACGCCGGGGCGTTTGCTGACCGGGGAGCTCGACGAGCTGGACAGGCTGTTCGATGTCGCGGAGGACTCGGAGGACACCGGGGACGGGTTCGTCCTGCGGCCGCGGGGCGACGACTCGCTCTTCGACCACATCCGCCTGGAGTTCGCCGGACCGCTGCTCGCCGGTATCGATATCGTCGACCATCTCGATCAACTCACACGCGTGCGCTTCCGCAACCAGAGCCTGAGTCCCGCCCTCGAACCCGGTCTGTTCGAGCTGGTCATCCCGGACGGCGTGGATGTCCTGCGAGATGTCGGATCCGGTGAGCCCTGACCTGCTCGACGGCGACTCCGCCGACGAACCCTTGGCGGCGCGCATGCGGCCGACCTCGCTCGACGACTTCGTGGGCCAGCGCCACCTGCTGGGCCCCGGGCGTCCCCTCGCGCGTCTCGCCGACGCCGGCCGTATCGCCTCGATGATCCTCTGGGGGCCGCCGGGCACCGGGAAGACGACGCTCGCGCGGATCCTGGCGCACGCCGCCGGGGCCCGGTGGACGAGCCTTTCCGCGGTACTCTCCGGGGTCCGCGACGTCCGCGCCGCGATCGAGGACGCCCGCCAGCACCCCCGCGTCGCCACGGTGCTCTTCATCGACGAGGTGCACCGCTTCAACAAGGCGCAGCAGGACGCCTTCCTGCCGCACGTCGAGCGCGGCACGGTGGTGTTCGTCGGCGCCACCACGGAGAACCCGTCGTTCGAAGTGAACGCGGCGCTGCTGTCGCGTACGCGCGTGTACGTGCTGCAGAGCCTCGCGGACGAGGACCTCGAGACCCTGGCGCGCCGGGCGCTGACGCGGGAACTCGGGGACATCGGCATCGACGACGACGCGTTGCGCGATCTCATCGCAGCGGCCGACGGGGACGCGCGCCGCGTCCTGAACACGCTGGAGATCGCAGCGCAGCTCGCGACGGACACGATCTCGAGCGCGCACGTCGCGCACGCGAGCGGTCAGGACTATCGGCGCTTCGACAAGGGCGGCGACGCGTTCTACGACCAGATCTCGGCACTCCACAAGGCCGTGCGCGGCAGCGCTCCGGACGCCGCGCTCTACTGGCTCGCCCGGATGCTCGACGGCGGCTGCGACCCGCTCTACGTGGCGCGGCGGGTCGCCCGCATGGCGAGCGAGGACATCGGCAATGCGGACCCGCGCGGCCTCCAGCTCGCGATGGACGCGTGGGATGCGTACCGGCGTCTCGGCTCGCCCGAAGGCGAACTGGCGCTCGCGCAGGCGGTCGTGTACCTCGCGAGCGTGCCGAAGAGCAATGCGGTGTACTCGGCCTTCCACGCCGCGCGGGAGTTCGTGCGCACGCACCCGAGCTACCCGGTTCCACCCCGGCTGCGCAACGCGCCGACGCGGCTCGCGGAGGAGCTCGGCCATGGCAAAGGCTATCGCTACGCCCATGACGAGCCGGATGGGTACGCCGCCGGGGAGCGCTACCTCCCGGACGAGATGGACGACGTGCGCTTCTACGAGCCCCCGGACCGGGGGCTCGAACGAAGGGTGCGGGACAGGTTGGCTATACTACGCGCCCGCGATCGCGGCACGCCGCTGACATCGACGGAATGAACCTGCGGACACGGATCGGCCACTCCCCGAGTCCTGCCCGTCCTCGCGCACAGTGACGCCAACCGACCGGACCGAACCGGACCGAGAGTAACGACCGTGTTCCCCACGTTGTGCTGGATTGCCGCGGGCGGCGCGGTAGGAGCCGTCGCACGGTTTGGCGTGGTGAGCGGCGCCGACCGGCTCGGCTTCACCTTCCCGTGGGGAACGCTCGTCGTCAACGTCTTCGGATCGTTTCTGATCGGCCTGGCCCTCGGGGCGCTCGCGCACCACCCCCGCTTCGCCGCCGGCGTCGGG
>VXNE01000383.1:0-3838 GCA_009840715.1 Gammaproteobacteria bacterium | reverse complement strand
TCCTGGCGGCCTGGGTGGGACATCGCCTGGCGATCCCTGCCTGAGAGGACCTGCCTGATGCTCGATCGCAACCACCTGCGCCGCCACGCCGAGGACGTGCGCGAAGCGCTGAAGCCCCGCGGCTTCGACTTCGACCTGGACCGCTACCGCTCGCTCGAGTCCCGCCGCAGGACGCTGCAGGAGGAGACCGAGGCGTTGCAGGCCGAACGCAACGCGCGCTCCAAGGCGATCGGCCGCGCCAAGGCGAACGGCGAGGACATTGCCCCCCTGGTGGCCCGGGTGGGCGACCTGGGCAAGCGCCTCGATGCCACCCGCCACGACTTCCAGGCGGTACACGACGAACTCGAGGCCTTCCTCGAGACGATCCCCAACCTGCCCGACGCGTCCGTGCCCGCCGGGGCCGACGAGAACGACAACGTGACGCTCCGCACCTGCGGCACGCAGCCGCTCTTCAACTTCGAGCCGCGCGATCACGTGGACCTCGCGGGGCCCGCGCTCGACCTCGAGGCGGCGGCGAAGATCGCGGGCACGCGCTTCGTCGTCATGACCGGTCAGGTCGCGCGCATGCACCGGGCGCTCACGCAGTTCATGCTCGACGTGCACACCGATGCGCACGGCTACCGGGAGGTCTACGTCCCGTACATCGTCAACGCGGATTCCCTGAGGGGCACGGGCCAGCTTCCGAAGTTCGAGGACGACCAGTTCGCGCTGGCCGGGGACGAGCGTCACTACCTCATCCCCACCGCGGAGACGCCGGTGACCAACCTCGTGCGCGGCGAGATCCTCGACGCGGACGCGCTGCCCCTGAAGCTCGTCGCGCACACGCCGTGCTTTCGCCGGGAAGCGGGCAACTACGGCAAGGACACGCGGGGGATCTTCCGGCAGCACCAGTTCGAGAAGGTCGAACTCGTGCAGATCGTCGATCCCGCCACCTCGTGGGAAGCCCTTGAGGAACTCACGGGGCACGCCGAGGAAATCCTCAGACGCCTCGAACTGCCGTACCGCGCCGTCGTGCTCTGCGGCGGCGATCTCGGCTTCTCCGCCGCCAAGACCATCGACCTCGAGGTCTGGCTGCCCGGGCAGGGGCGCTACCGCGAGATCTCCTCGTGCAGCAACTTCCTCGACTTCCAGGCGCGGCGCATGATGGCTCGGGTCCGCGATCCGGACGGCGGGCGGCCCCTGTTCGTGCACACGCTGAACGGCTCGGGGCTCGCGGTCGGACGCACGCTCATCGCGGTGCTCGAGAACTACCAGGACGGCGACGGCCGGGTCGCCGTCCCGGATGCGCTCCGGCCCTACCTCCCCGGGCTCTCGCATCTGACATTCGACGGGAACGAGCCGTCGGCATAGGGTTCGGCCCGCGTGGACACGCTGCCGCTCTTCCTCCATCTCGACGACCAGCCCTGCCTGGTGGTGGGTGGCGGCGCGGTCGCCGCGCGGAAAGTCGAGGCGCTCGCGCGCGCGGGCGCGCGAATCACCGTGGTCGCGCCCCGTACCGTTCCCGCCATCGAGAGGTTCACGGCGGACGCTGGGCTACGCATCGAAACGCGTGCATTCGTCGAGGAGGACGTACGAGGCGTGCTGCTCGCGATCGCCGCCACGGGCGACCGGGAGGTCAACCGACGCGTCTACGAGGCCTGCCGGGCGCGCGGCGTACTCGTCAACACGGTGGACGATCCGTCCCTGTGCACCGCCACCTTTCCCGCCATCGTGGACAGGGGCCCCGTGACCGTCGCGGTATCGACCGGGGGGGCGGCGCCGGCCTTGGCACGGTACGTGCGGGAAAGGATAGAGCAGCTCCTTCCGGCCGGTACGGATCGCCTGGCGCGCTTTCTAGCGGCGCGCAGGGCGGACATCAATCGCGCGGCTCCCGACGGCCAGGCACGCCGCAGGCTGTGGGACCGGATTCTCGACAGCCCCGTTCCCGACCTCGCGGAAAGCGGCCAGGAGCACGCCGCGGACGAGGCGCTCGGGCGGGTGGTGGAGGGTCCGGCCGAGACGACGGGCATCGTCTCGCTCGTGGGAGCGGGACCCGGCGATCCCGACCTCCTGACCATCAAGGCGCTGCGCACCCTGCAGCGCGCGGACATCGTCTACTACGACAACCTCGTCTCCCACGGCGTGCTGGACCGTTGCCGGCGGGACGCGGAGAAGGTCTACGTCGGCAAACGAGCGGGCTTGGCGCGTTCCCGGGCCACGCGGCAGGCCGAGATCAACGAGCTGCTCCTCGCGGGCGCCAGGGACGGGCTCCGCGTGGTGCGGCTGAAGGGGGGCGATCCCTTCGTGTTCGGACGCGGCGGGGAGGAGATCGAGACCCTGCGCGACCACGGGGTCTCCTTCGAAGTCGTGCCGGGCATCACGGCAGCCCTGGGTTGCGCAGCGTACGCCGGCATCCCGTTGACGCACCGGGACTGGGCGCAGTCGGTGCGCTTCGTGACCGGGCACGTCAGCGGCGGCGAGGTCAATCTCGACTGGCCGGAACTGGCGAGGCCCGGGCAGACCCTCGTGGTCTACATGGGGCTCGCGGGGCTAACCCAACTCACCGAACGGCTCATCGAGCACGGCATGGCCCCGGAGACGCCGGCCGCGACGATTTCCCGCGGCACGCTGCCCGACCAGGCGGTCGTTACCGCGGACCTGTCGACCCTGGCGGAGGAAGTCGCCCGAGCAGGGCTCCCCGGACCGACGACGACCATCGTCGGCCGGGTCGTCGCCTTGCGGGACCGCTTCGGGCCGGTCAGAGACAGTTCGTAGGACGCGGCAGGCCGCCCACCTTCGCCACGAGCTTCGCGGGGTTGCCGGGAAACAGGCGCATCAGGGCGATGCTCGAGCCGAACTCGTCGCCGAGCCGTTCCCGCGCCAGCTTGACCAGCGGGCGCATGGCCGGCGACACACCCGTCTCGCCGTAGAAGTCCCTGACGACGCCGATCAGGCGCCAATGGTCGGGGCCCAGGGTCACGCCCGCGTCCCGGGCGATGCGCTTCGCCACGTCGCGCGACCACTGCGAGAGATCCCGGAGATAGCCTTCCGCGTCGGTTTCGATCACGTCCATCTGTCAGGTCCAGGACACGCTGGCATCGTGTTCGGTCACCAGCGCCACGAAGCCATCGTAGCCCACCGGCCTCACGGGCGGAGCCAGCGCCACCGCCCGCGCGGCGGCGTCCTCGTCGATCGCCGACGTGTCGAGGCCGGCGAGCCGCGGATCGTGCGCGGCATAGACCCCGTCCCCCAGGAGCAGGACCGCGTCCCCGTCGGCGACGTGCGCAACGCAGGAGTCGAGCGCCTCGGGCCGATTCAGCAGATGCAGCACGGACATGTTCAGTCCGTGATCACGACGTCGGCGCCATGCAGCAGCCGCGTCGCCCCGTCGTCGTCGATCCAGTCGACGGTGAGCGTCACGTCCCGCGGAGCGATGCCGCGCGCGGCGGCGCTTGCCGCGTGGACGTAGAGTGCCTCCACGCCATAGGTGGCCAGCGCCCCGAGGGCCTTCGCGGTGTCCTTGCGCCCGACGCGCGAGGCGTCCTGCCCGGCGGCCAGCTGCCATACCCCGTCGTCCAGGAACAGCACGGTCGCGGGCTGCTCGAACACGCCGGAGACCAGCATCATCTCGATCGACTCGTTGGCCGCGAGACCCGGCGGCCGGCGCACGAGATACAGCACGCTACGCACCGAAGGTCACCGTCCTGTCCGCCTCCAGCATCGCCTCGATCATCTGCCCGAGACCGGCCACCTCGAATCCCTCGCGCAGCGTGGCCCCGGAGCGGCCCGCGCGCGCGGCCACCCCCTGGCTCTTAGACCCCTCTGACGCTGCCGACGAGCGTCCGCGTGTAGCTCTCGG
>VXNE01000252.1:6750-8644 GCA_009840715.1 Gammaproteobacteria bacterium | reverse complement strand
CGGCATGGCGCTGGCCGTCCTGCTGGTGCTGGCCGGCGGCATCCTGCTGCTGCGACCTGGGCCGATGCCGGAGCCGCGGGAGACCGATGTGCTGGCCAGCCTCGTGGCGGAGTTCGTCGGGCCGCTCGGGGAGGTCTCCGTCGCGAGCGCGGGGTCCGACTGCCGGACGGACGGAGAGACGCGCGCCGCCCTGCCCGCGGCGCTCTTCCGGGCGTTTCTGGCCGCCAATGCCCAAGCCGAGCCCTTCGACCTGACGCCTTTCGCGGATCGTGTCCACGTGCTCTCTCCGGACGTCGACGTCTCGTCTTCCGGCCCGGTCGTCTCGCTGTCGCGGGCCGGGTTGCTCGGGAACGACGCGCTGGTCTGCGTGGAGGTGTTCGGCCGCGAGGAGCGCGCCTTCTTCGTGGTGCTGCAGCGCAATCACGACGGTGTCTGGAGCGTGACGCGGGAACTGACCGCGTGGGAACCGCCGCGGGGCCCCGAGACCGGTCCCTCGACCGTCGACGAAGAACCGCTCTTCCTGCCCCGGCCTTCGCAGCTCGAGCGGGAAGCGCGGGAGCGGTGAGGGGACGGATCGTATCGGTCTGCACCGCGGCGCTGTTGTTCGCCGCGTGGGGCTGTGGTGTGTCGCCGGAGACAGCGCCGCGGGACGCGTCGGAGCGCCCGGCCACGGCGCCGGCGTTCGGCGACCTGAAAGAAATCGCGTCCCGCGGCACGCTCCGGCTCGCCCGCCGCCGCTGGGACGGGTTCGAGACGTTGCCGAGGCAGGGACTTCCGGCGGAGAGCTACTTCACGCTCGCGGAGGAGTTTGCGAAGCGCCGGGGGCTGGCCGTGGAATGGCACGTGCTCGACGGCTTCGACGAACTCATGCCTGCCGTGCGCGACGGTCTCGCGGACGTCGCGGTGGCGAACATCACCGTCACCGAGACCCGGACGCGGGACGTCGCCTTCACGACGCCGCTCACCCGCACGCGCGAGTGGGTGGTGGGCAGGCCGGCCCCGGGCGGCGGCGAGGCGTCTGATCTGGCCGCCCTGTCGGGCCGCACTTTCGGAATACCGGCGGGGACGGCATACGTCGACTCCGTCGCGCGGCATCTGCCGGACGCGGCGGTCGTCGAGCTGCCCGCGGGGACCGACCCGCAGGAGGTGTTCGAGGGTCTCGAGGCAGACCGCTTCGGCGCGACGGTCATGGATGCCGTCGCCGCGCGGCCGCTGGTCGCGGCGAGCGGCGGCGTCAAGCGCCTGGCGGTGCTACCCGGGGCGCGGGACCTGGCGTGGGCCGTGCGACGGGAGAACCCGGAGCGGCGCGCCGCGCCCGACGCATTCCGGGCGGCGCGCTTCCGGCGCGGCGCCGACGCGCCGGCCCATCGCGACCTCACGGCGACCCCGGCGGCCGGCCGCCTGCGGATGCTGACGCTCAACGGGCCGGGGACCTACTACCTGTGGCGCGGCGAACTGATCGGTTTCGAGTACGAACTCCTGCAGGCCTTTGCCGAGAGCGTCGGCGTCGCCCTGGAGGTCGTGGTCGCGGCACATCGGGAAGAGCTGATGCCCTGGCTCGCGGTGGGGCGGGGCGACGTCGTGTCCGCCGGCGTGACGGCAACCGAGGAACGGCGGGAAGCGGGCAGCCTGTTCAGCACGCCCTACCTGCGCGTCCAGGAGGTGTTCGTGAGCCGCGCGCCCCTCGGTTCGCTGGCCGAGCTCGCCGGACGGCGCGTCACGGTGCAGCGGGGTACGAGCTTCGTGACCACGCTCGAGGGCCTGGCGGGCGAGGTCGACCTCGAGATCGAACGGTCGCCCGCGGAGAGCGAGACGCTGATTCGCGCCGTTGCGGAGGCGCGAGCCGAGGTGACCCTCGCGGACAGCCACGTGGCCGAGATCGAGGCCGCGTTCG
>VXNE01000252.1:0-6740 GCA_009840715.1 Gammaproteobacteria bacterium | reverse complement strand
CCTGCGGCCGGCCTCCCCCTCCCCCGGCCGTGGCGCCGGGCCTCGCCTCGGTCCCCCCCGCCTACAGCCCCGCCGCCTAGATCGAGGCCGCGTTCGACGAGCGCCTGTCCGTGGGCCCGCGACTGCCGGCGGAAGTGGGCCTGGCGTGGGTCGTCCGCCCGGACCAGCCGGAGCTCTTGGCCGCGCTGAACGCGTTCATCGCCGCGCGGTATCGCGGCTACGAGTACAACGTGCTCCGCAACAAGTACTTCCGCAACGACCGGCGCATGCAGCGCCAGCGCGAACATCGCATCGACGGGGAGCGGCTCTCGCCGTTCGACGAACTGGTCAAGGCGGCGGTGGCCGAGCACGGGTTCGACTGGCGGCTGGTGGTGTCCCAGATGTACCAGGAAAGCGGCTTCGATCCGGGCGAGGTGTCCTTCGCGGGGGCCAGGGGGCTGATGCAGGTGCTGCCGCGCACCGCGCGGGAGGTCGGCATCGACGGCGACGCCCTGGCGGACCCGGCCCGGGGCATCGAGGCCGGCGTGCGATACCTGTCCTGGACCCGGGAACGCTTCGAGGCGCTACCGCTCGCGGAACAGCGCTGGTTCGCGCTCGCCGCGTACAACGCCGGCGTGGGGCATGTGCGGGACGCCCGCCGGCTGGCGACGGTCAAGGGGTGGGATGCGGAGCGCTGGTTCGATCATGTCGAGCACGCCATGCTGCTCCTGGCGGAGCGGGAATACGCGCGCCAGGCGGTGCACGGTTACGTGCGGGGGTCGGAGCCCGTGCGCTACGTGGGCGAGATCCGGGAGCGGTACCGCGCTTACCTGGATCACTTCGACGCCTTGCGCGCCGGCACGGACCCGCGCGGCACGAGATCCTGAAAGGCTGCGGCCGCTTCTTCGAAGGTGGCGAGGCGGCGGTCCAGCTCTTCCAGCAGTGCCGCCTTCTCGGCAGGCGGCAGAAAGGCGTAGAGGAGGCTGTTCCGCGACAGCTCCACGACGTCCGTCCAGAACAGGTCGTAGGTCAGCACGGCGCGCAGATACTCGTGGGTCAGGTCGATGCGTGACACGCCCTCGTCGTCGGTGGACAGCGCCGTGGCGACGCCGGCCGCGCGGTACACCGGGAAGGGGTGTGCATCGCCCTTCACCCCGAGAATGACATCGCTGGACGTCAGGTTGATCTCGACGAGCACGTCCCGGCGCGCGAGCAGGTCCAGCAGCCCCCGCGGATCGTCCTCGTAGAGTACGTCCGTGCCGTGGCCGATCCGGTGCGCACCGGCGATCTCGACGGCCTCGCGGATGTGGAAACGCAGCGCTTCCGGAGGAACCAGCCCGAGAGTCAGCTCCCCGGCGTGCAACGCGATACCGGCGCTCGGCCCCTCGCGGGCGGCGAACGCCACGGCGCGCATGTGGCGGGTGTAGTCCCGCAACGCGACGGGATCGTCCTCCGGAGCGACCAGGTTGATGCCTACGACGCGCTCGTCCGCCTCGGCCAGCCGGAACCCGAACACGAGCTGCGCGAACACCTGGGGTGCTGGGAGCGTCCGCAGCGCCTGGGCCAGGATCCGGACGGTCACGCCGCAGCCGGGGTCCGGGGCAGGCGTCTCGCAGCCGAGTACGGCGCGCGCGTCGTGCTCGACCCCCGTCAGTCCCGCGCGCACGGCGGCCGCGATGGCGTCGAGGCTATCGTCGTCGAGACGCGAGCGGAGACGGGCGAGGTCGTCGTCCCAGTCCAGCCCTGCCGCGAGCCGGGCGGCCTCGCCCATCCCCGGCGACACCATCAGTTCCAGGTAGAGGATGTTCTGTGCGCCGGCGCGGCGCATCGCCTCGGCGAGCATCTCGCCCGAGCGCCCGCGGGCCGCCGGTCCGAAGGCGGCGAACGTGGAGAAGAACTGGTCGTGGCCGCTTCTGCCGTACAGGCGGTAGTTGCGGGTCGACAGGGCGTCGAC
The DNA here is from genome assembly GCA_009840715.1 of Gammaproteobacteria bacterium. Taxonomy (GTDB): domain Bacteria; phylum Pseudomonadota; class Gammaproteobacteria; order Pseudomonadales; family Azotimanducaceae; genus VXNE01. The sequence continues at coordinate 4,807 of VXNE01000252.1, read as the reverse complement.
GAGGCGGCCGTAGAACGCGCGGTCGCGCACGGCATCCGCGACGGGCGCCACGGCGTCGCCGGGCTCGTCCGGATCAGAGTCCACGGGCGGGCAATCGAGCAGCACGAGCCGCTCCTGGTCCACGCAGAGGCCGTCCTCGATGGCCCACTGCAGGTAGTTCTCGACGTAGATGGCGCCCGAGAGGTGGTTGTGCAGGTCGCCGCCCTTCGGCATGGCGCGCAGGAAGGCCTGCAGGACGGCGGGCGACTCCTTCAGGTCCTCGAAGAGGAGTGCGGTACTGGGCGCGGAGACCGGTGCAGCGCGGGGCGCGCTCTGGCAGGCGACGAGTGCCAGAGCGCTGGCGAGCACGGCCGCGCGGGCCGCCAGGCGCCCCACGACTCGCCGCCTCGAGAAGCGGACGCGCCTACCCCGCGTGACGCAACACCTCGCCGGCACGCGCGCCGGTGTGCTCGCCGTCCGCCACGGCGACCTGCCCGTTGACCAGCGTGGCCTTGTAACCGACGGCTTTCTGGATGTAGCGCGGCGCGCCGCCGGGGAAGTCGTGGACGAGTTCCGGTTGGCGTTCGGCGACCGTGTCCGGATCGAGGACGTTGACGTCCGCCCGCGTGCCGGGACGCAGGACGCCGCGGTCTTGCAGCCCCATGACGCGGGCCGGGCCCGAAGTCATGCGACGCACGGCCTCGCCGACGCTGTAGAGCCCCGCCTCGCGCACCCAGTAGGAGAGGATGAAACTCGTCCACCCGGCATCCATGATCTGGGAGACGTGCGCTCCGGCGTCGCCGAGGCTAGGAAAGATGTTCTCGTTCCGGAACAGGTCACCGAGTGCTTTCAGGTTGCGGTTGAACATGCGCAGGTTGAACAGCGCGCGGCCGCCGGTCTCGAGGGAAAGCCGCAGGAACGTCTCCGACCAGTGTTCCCCGGCCGCGCTCGCCAGCGCCGCGAGGTGGCGCTCTGCGGGCACGGTGTAGTCCGGCATTTCGTCGGCGCCGAGGTAGTAGACCTGGTCCACGGGGAGGCGCATCGCGCCTTCCTCGCGCGCTTCCTGGACGAGGGCGGCGCGGGTCCCGGCGTCTTCCAGGGCCAGCAGGCGCCCGGCAAGGTCGAGACCGCGCAGGCGGTCCCAGGTTTCGCCCTGGACGGGCAGCCGGGACTGCAGGCCGAACATGAAGCCGGATCCGCGGACCTGGGAGATGGCGGTCATGTCCCGGCCGGCGCGCATCCGGTCGAACATCTCGGAACGCTGCCGGCCGGACTCGTCCTCGGGCCCGGCGCCGTAACTGAACAGGATGCGCCCGTCGGTGGTGCTCGCGATCCGGTCGAGGACCTCGGGGCCGGCGCCCACGGCCTGCATGAGGGCGTTGCGCGGCCCCACCGCCCTGGCGATGGCGACGAGTTCCTCCGGGTCGGCGAACGTACCGGGGATGGAACGCCCGTCAGGCAGCTTGTGTGGGGCATAGCGGTTGGTGGAGAAACCCACCGCGCCAGCGTCGATGGACTGGGCGACGATGTCCGCCATGCATTGGCGTTCTTCTGCGGACGCCTGTTCCTCGACGGCGCGCTCGCCCATCACGTAGAAGCGAACGGCGCAGTGACCGACCAGGCCGGCGACGTTGATCGCGGGTTGCAGGCGCCCGATGGAGTCGAGGTAGCCGCCGTAGTCCTCCCAGTCCCAGGCGAGACCGTTCAGGATGGCGTACTTGGGGATGTCCTCGACGGTCTCCATCATCCCGGCCAGCAGCTCCCTGTCGCTCGGTTTGCAGGGAGCGAAGGTCACGCCGCAGTTGCCCATCAGCACGGACGTGACGCCGTGCCAGCTCACCGGGGTCAGGAACGGGTCCCAGCCGATCTGGGCGTCGAGGTGGGTGTGCAGGTCCACGAAGCCGGGCGTGACGAGGTGGCCTTCCGCGTCGATCTCCTTCTGTCCGGAGCCGTCGACCTGGCCCACGGCCGAGATGGTGCTCCCGTCGATGGCGAGGTCACCGGGAACCGGATCGCTTCCGGTGCCGTCCACGATCTCCCCGCCCCGAATCACGATGTCATGCGTCATGCCGGTTCGTTCCCTGCCAAGGTCAAAAGGACGGAAGTCTACCGTCCCTCGAAGTCCGTCTCACGCTTCTCCCGGAACGCCAGCATGCCCTCGGTGGAGTCGCGCGACAGGCCCACGAGCGGGATGGCGGACTCCGACCACTGCATGGCGCTGTCGAAGTCGAGGTGCGCGGTGCGCAGGGCCAGCATCTTGCCGAGCTTCTGGGCGATCGGGGGGCCCGCCTCGAGTTCGAGTGCGAGTTCCATAGTCTTCGCCTCGAGTTCGTCGGGCTCCACGAGGTAGTTCGTGAAGCCTGCTTCGTGGGCCTCCTCGGCGCTCATGAAACGCCCCGTCATCATGAGTTCCATCGCCTTGCGCCACCCGAGGATCTTCGGCAGGGACCAGAAGCCGCCGAGGTCCGCGTAGAGGCCGCGGCGGACGTATGCAACCTGGTAGCGCGCGGTGGTCGACCCCACCGCGAGGTCGCAGTGGCTTGCGAGGTCGAACCCGGCCCCGACGCACGGCCCGTTCACCATGGCGACGATCGGCACCTCCATGCGCTTGAGGGCGATGTAGGTCTCCGTCTCGTGCCGGAAGTTCAGCCGGTAGCCCTCGATGTCGACGCTGCCGTCCTCGGGCGGCGGCTCGCGGTCCGGGTTGCCGGCGCCGCTCACGTCCATGCCCGCGCAGAACCCGCGTCCCGCGCCGGTGATGACGATGCAGCGCACGCTGCGGTCGAAGCGGGCGTCCACGAGGATCTCGCGCATGCGCCGCAGCAGCGGGAAGGTCAGTGCGTTCAGCTTCTGCGGCCGGTTCAGGGTCAGCCAGAGGATGCCGTCCCTGTTGCCGCGACGCTCCTCGAGGATCTCTTCGTTGCCGTCCATGGGACCGCCTCCGGGTCGGTAAGGGGAGTGGACCGCAACGTGCCGGGGCAGGCACATGGTGTCAAGGCGGGCTGGCGCCGGCGCAGGCTGGCGGCGCGCGGACGCTATACTCCGCTCTCATGTATACGACCTGGGAAGAGAGCCGATGAGCGAAGCCGCCGAGACCCGCGCAGGCCCACCCGAACCATCCCTCGAGGACCTGATGGCCCCCACGCGCCAGCCCTTCGACCTCGACGAAGCGCTACGGGCGAAGGTCGACGCCCTGGGACTCGGGGGGACCATCCGGAGCCTCAAGGAAGAAGGCTATGGCTACGTCCACGAGGTCGCGGAGCCGGGCATTGAAATCCGGGTCCGCGAGACGCTGCTCGGTCTCTGCGCGGAGGGGGAGGGGGTTCGGTCCGTCGGGAGTGCCGGTGCCAACATGCTGCTGGACAAGGACCCCATCATCGCCGAGGTCGTGCTGAACCCGAAGCTGCTGGCGGTGGTGGAGGTCATGTGCGGCAAGGGCGCGATGATCTCGCAGGTGGCCGCATCGGTGAAACCCGAGGGCGGCGCGGCGGCCGGGCTGCACGCCGACCAGAACTGGACACCGGCGCCGTTCCCCGTCCACAACCAGCTCGTGACGTTCTGCTGGGCTACGGACGCGTACGACAAGGCAAACGGTTCGACCAAGGTCGTTCCGAAGTCGCACCTCCTGGCGCGCCATCCGACGATGGAGGAGATCCGGGAGGAACCGGGCGCGATCGCCACGGAGTGCCCTGCGGGCACGGCGGTGGTCTGGGGCGGTTCGATCTGGCACGGCAGCTATCCGCGTAGCGCCCCTGGCGAGCGAGTGGTCCTGCACGTCACCTACAGCCGGCTCGCGCTGCGGCCGGTGGAGTGCTACGACCACCTGGGGGAGGACTGGCTGGCTGACAAGCCGTACGAGATGCGGGTCCTGCTCGGCCGGGAGGACTTTCTGAATACGACCGAAGGAGCGTTCGGCGGCGGCGCCGAGCCGCTGATGCGCACCTTCGCCTGGGCGAAAACCTGACGCGAGCAGTCCTCGCGGCCCATGTAGGAGGGGGCGGCAGAGAGCGCGATGAAGGGGTGGACGGTTGCCCGGCTGCTGATGGTGGCCGGGGCCTTGGCGGTGGGTGCGCAGGAGCCGGACCACGCCCACGAAGGCGATCACGTCGACGAGCACGTGCTCGAGGAAGTGGTCGTTGTCGGCACGCGACGTCGTGAGCGATCGCCCGGGGCCCTGCAGGTTCCCGTGGACATCCTTGATGGCGAGGACCTCCAGGCGGACGGCAACGGCGACACGCTCGATTTCCTCACGTCGCGCATCCCGTCGTACAACGTCGGTCGCGAGCCCATCAGCGACGCGGCAACGCTGATCCGCCCGGCGAACCTGCGCGGCCTCCCGGCGGACAGCACCTTGGTGCTGGTCAACGGCAAGCGCCGGCACCGCGGCGCGGTGATCGGCGAGTTCGTGGCGGGCATCAACAAGGGCGCGCAGGCGGTCGACATCGTGCCCCTGGCCGGGGTTGCGCTGAAGCGCGTCGAGGTCCTGCGCGACGGGGCATCGGCCCAATATGGTTCGGACGCGATCGCCGGAGTACTCAACTTCGTCCTGGAGGACGATCCGAACGTGCGGCGGCTGCGCCTGCAGTACGGTTCCACCTACGAGGGCGACGGGGACGAGATCACCGCATCCGGCGCCGTGGGTACCCACCTCGGGGATCGCGGCTACGCGACGCTCGCCTTCGAGCTCAAGGACAGCGCGCCGACCAGCCGCGGCTCGCAGGACCCGCAGGCCACGTACCTCGTCGAGAACGGCTACACGGGGATCGCCGATCCCGTGGTGGTCTGGGGCGCGCCCGATGTCGAGGACGACTTCAAGGTGCTCGCAAAC
>VXNE01000469.1 GCA_009840715.1 Gammaproteobacteria bacterium | reverse complement strand
GGTCATGCACGATTCCGGCCACGGGACGGGACAAGCCCGTCCCCTACGGTCGCCCCTCTGGAGGTCATGCACGATTCCGGCCACGGGACGGGACAAGCCCGTCCCCTACGGTCGCCCGTCTGGAGGTCATGCACGATTCCGGCCATGGGACGGGACAAGCCCGGTCCCGTCCGTGCATGAACTCGGCACGGGACGGGACAAGCCCGTCCCCTACGGAGTGTGCGCCGCCGGCCCCGGCCGCTCCCCGACCATCGCCACCTGTCGTGACATGCCGATGTAGTCGATCAGGATCTGGCCCGTCTCCCGCAGCATGGGATCCTCACGGGGCTCCGACGCGTCTTCGTCAGGCGGGTCGTCGATCGCGTCGAGTTCGTCGATGCTCTCGATCGGATCCTCGCCCTTCGCGAGTAGCAGCGTGTTCTCGAGGTCCAGCCGCCACCGTTCGTACTCGTCCCGCTCGCTTTCGCGGGTCGCCCGGTTCAGCGAGATGTGCGTGCGACCGCGATCCTCGGCGTTGCGCTCCGCCAGGGCGCGCAGGTAGGCGAAGTCCGGATCGGCCGCGGCCCGGGCGAGGTGCTTGCGGGTCAGCGCGGACAGGTAGACGGAGACGTCGTTGGCCTTGCGGAACGGCGCGGGTGCGGCCATGTCCCAGGGCATCGCGTCCTCGAGGGCGCTCTCGCCGATCCGGTCCGAGTCGTAGGTCTCCGGGAACTCGATGTCCGGGGCCACGCCCTGGTGCTGCGTGCTCTGGCCGGAGGGCAGGTAGTACTTCGCCTGGGTCACCTTCAGCTGACCCCGGTTCAGCGGGAAGAGCGTCTGCACTGTGCCCTTGCCGAACGTCCGGCTGCCCGTCACGATCCCGCGCTCGTAGTCCTGGACGGCGCCGGCGAAGATCTCGGAGGCGGATGCGGAGAGCCGGTTTACCAGGACCGCGAGCGGACCGTCCCAGACGACCCCCTCGCGCCGGTCCGAGTGCACCTGCGTCGCGCGCTCCTGGACCTTGACCTGCACGATGGGTCCGGAATCGATGAAGAGCCCCGCCAGCATCTGGGCTTCCTGGAGGGATCCGCCGCCGTTGTTGCGCAGGTCCACGACGATCCCCTCGACCTGTTCTTCCTTCAGTTCGCGGATCAGCCGCGTGACGTCGCGCGTCGTGCTCTTGGCGTTCGGGTCCTTCTGCATGGCCTTGAAGTCCGCGTAGAACGTCGGCACCTCGATCACGCCGATCTTGCGCGCGGCGCCGCCGACGTCGTAGGTGAGCAGTCGCTTCTGTGCCGACTGCTCCTCGAGGAGGACGGTGTTGCGCACGATGCGCACCTCCGTCGTCGTGCCCTCGTCGCTGCCGGCGGGAATCACCTCGAGGCGCACGATGGATCCCTTGGGCCCCCGGATGAGCGCGACCACCTCGTCGAGGCGCCAGCCGACCACGTCGACGATCACGCCGCTGTCCCCCTGCCCGACGCCGACGATGCGGTCGGCCGGTTGCAGGCCGCCGTTCTTGTCGGCCGGGCCCGCGGGTACCAGGCGCCGGACGGTGGTGTATTCGTCCCGGTTCTCGAGCACGGCGCCGATCCCCTCGAGGGAGAGCGACATGTTGATGTTGAAGTTCTCGGAGGTGCGGGGCGAGAAGTACTGCGTGTGCGGATCGTATGTGCTTGCGAACGAGTTGACGTACAGCGCGAAGGCGTCTTCGCTGCGCGTACGCGACGTCTGCTTGAGGCGGTTGCGGTAGCGCTTGCCCAGTACGTCCTCGACCTCGTCGAGTTCGCGGCCGTTCATGAGCATCCCGAGGACGGAAGCCTTCAGGCGCCGGCGCCAGAGATCGTCCACCGCCCCTGGGTCGGCGGGCCACGCCGCGTCGCTGCGGTCGATCCGGAGCGTCTCGTCGAGGGTGAAGTCGAGGCGCCCGAGGCCCGCGTCGATGAGGCCGAGCAGGAACTCGAGCCGGTCCGCGACGCGCTCCTGGAACAGGTTGAAGACCTCGAACGCCGGCTCGAGGTCGCCGCGCTTGAGCGCCTCGTCCAGCCTGTATCGATACCGTTCGTCCAGCAACCGGACATCGTCGGCCAACAGGTACGCCCGGCCGGGATCGAGGGTGTCGAGATAGTTGTCGAAGACCTCCGACGACACCCGGTCGTCGATCTTCTTCGACTCGAAGTGGTGTTGCCGTAACTGGTCGACGATCGTCAGCGACGTGCGGGGATGCTCGGGCATGGGCTCGAGGAACGCGGGTCGGTCGAGGGTCCGCAGGGCGACCTGCGGCGCGTCCGCGGCGAGTACCGCCACGCAGGTGAGGGCCACGCCGGTGAGGGCCGCACAGGCGCCGATCGGCCGTGCGATGGTCATGTGGTACCCGAGCCTCGCATGCATTGCCTCCCGCTATCTCCCGCCGCCCTCGGCCGTCCCCGCCACTCCGCGAACGGCGGAGGAGGAATGTAACGCGAGCGCGTGCGGGAATAAACACTGCATGGGGCCGACCGTCGGTCCGCCCCGTCAGCACGCGGCACTGGCGCCCTGCGCGCACGTGAACCGGTGGCGATGTCGCACACGCTAACGCAGACCTGACCACTGTTGTGCCCGGCCGCGAAGCACTAGCGTGGCGGCATGGATCAGGATGCCGCATGGAAGCGCCTCTTCGGCTTACCCTTGGTGGTGCGGGACCTGCTGCAGGGGTACCTCCCCGATGTCGCCCGGATCCTGAAGCTGGACTCTCTGCGCGAGTTGTCGGCGAGCTGGGTGGGTGCCGACGCACGGCAACGGCACGGGGACGCCGCGTGGCGCGTGCCGTACGCGGACGGATCGGGACGCTCCCTTGTCCTGTTGCTGGAGTTCCAGTCGACGGTCGATCGCGGTATGGCGGCGCGGGTCCTACGCTACCAGGCCATGGCGTTCGAGGCGCTGCTGCGGCAGGGGGAGGTCGACGCAGACGGCCAGCTGCGGCTTCTGTCCGTGGTGGTGTACTCGGGAACGGCGCACTGGACGGCCCCGGGCGCGGTGAGCGGTGTGACGGTCTCGCGCGACGGCGAACTCCTGTGCCCGAGGCCCTACGTGCTCCTTGACACCGCACAAGCGGCGCAGGACGATTTTCCGACTGAGAACATCGTCGTGGCGGCGTTTCGGCTGGACAACGCGGCCTCTGTAGACGGCGCCATCGCGCTCGCGCGGTCCCTGACGCAAGGACAGTCGACGCGTCTCGACCCGGGCACGGCACGGGCCCTGATGGAGTGGCTGACGATTATGCTGTCGAGGGCAGAGGACGACGAGGCGCGCACCACCGTTGCCGCGTTGCGCGACGAGTTGCTGAAAAAGGGAGACTGGCATGACTCGACTGGCAGAACGCATGAGGGAATGGGACGCCGAGTTGTTGCGCAAGGGGACCGAGCAGGGAATCGAGCAGGGAATCGAGCAGGGAATCGAGCGCCAACGCGGCATGCTGCGCCGGCAGGCGGAGCGCAAGTTCGGGCCCGCTACCGCGGCGGAACTTGGGCGGCGGATCGCCGACGTCTCGAACCCTGACCACCTCGAGTCGATCGGTGCCGCGATCATCGACTCCGATTCGGGTAGCACGCTAATCGCAGCCGTCGGAGAGTAGCGCCGGCGTTCCGGCGGCAGGGTGGGAGTCCGACATGGCGCGATGGCGGGGAGGATCGACGCGCTGGGTTCTACCGGTCGCGTTGACTGCGTTCCTGGCCATCGCGTGGCTGGCGCGCTCGTTCGAACTCGACACGGGCGAACTGCTGGACTTCCTCGTCACGAGCGCGGCGGTCGTGCTCGGCCTCGCCGTGCTCGCGGCCCTGGCGGCCACGGTCATTCGGCTACTGCGACGGCTCAGGGAAGATCGGTGAAGAAGCGGTCGACGCGCGGCGCGTAGTAGTTGTCGTAGTTCAGCGAGAAGGCGATGGCATGGGCGCGGCCGAGGACGCGCTCGCGGGCCACGGGGCCTATCCGGCGAAAGTCGCCGCTGTTGTCGCGGTTGTCGCCCAGCACCAGGTAGTGGTCGTCGGGCACGTCCACGGGTCCGAAGCTCGAGTAACCGCGGTCGATGGGGGCCTTGCGCACCATGATGATGCGGGAGCTGCCGAGCACGGTCTCGCGGAGGACGCGGTAGCTGGCCGAAGGGTGGATCGGCAGCGTGCGGATCTCGTCCTCGGTCAGGGGGTCGTAGGTCGCCGCGGTGCCGTTGATGATCAGCCGGTTGCGCCGCAGCTCCACGGTGTCGCCGGGCATGCCCACCACGCGCTTGACGAACAGCCGCTCGTCGAGCGGTGACGGAAAGGTGATCACGTCGCCGCGCTCCGGCGCGGACCATTGCGAGATGCGGGTCAGCGTGAACGGCACGCGCAGGTCGTACGCCAGCTTGTCGACGACGATGCGGTCGCCCGGCAGGATGGTGGGTTGCATCGAGCCGGAGGGCACCTGGTTCCAGTCCGCGATCGCGGAACGAAATACGAGCATGACAGCGACGAACAACGCGAATCCGCGCCATTCCCGCCACAGCTTGCGAAGTCTCTCCTCCATGGGAACCTGTCGTCGGAAGCGCCGTGGCGGGGGATTGAAGCGCAGGACCGGGGGCAGTTCAAGCGGCGAGGGACCGGGGTCGCTCAGGCGTCCTCGTTGGCTTCGAGGACGCGTTGCCGCGCGACGAGGGCTTCGGTGACTGCGCCGTACCATGCCTCGATGTCGCCGGCGGCGGCTTCCCTGCCGACGAAACGGGGCGCCTCGCCGGTCGCGACGGAGTCGTCGGGGATGACGAAGTAGCCGTCCAGGCTGCCATCGGAGAACAGTCCTCCGAGGCGTCCGAGGGGCCGCGCCGGAAAGACTTCGACGAACCGGGTAAACGACACCTCCGGGGCCGCGTCGCGGATGGCGTCGGGGTGGTCCATCCACCACCCGGCGAAACGTTCGTGGAGCGCCGCGGGAGCCCGGAGTCGCCCGGACTCCACCGATAGCGTGTGGATCAGGTCCACGGCGCGCGCCTCGAAGGCGCCCCGGGCGGCAAGGGCCTCCGCGAGGACCGGATCGGCGGGAACGGTGCCGGCGACGGCGTCCAGGAAGAGCGCGACGTCGCTGCCGATGATGTCCCGGCGGGCGGCGTCGCCGAGCCAGCCGGAACGGTCGATGACCGCGTAGCGCACCGGCTCGGGGCCGGTGCCGTCCAGTTGCGACAGCGCCGCGGCGAGGGCCGCGATCACCAACCCGGCGACGATGGCCCGCCGGGCGCGGCGCCGAACGTGCGGCGAAAGGGCTACTGCTGCCGGGCCTGCATGGCGGCGAGTTGCTCCGGAGTCGCCTCGCGCTGGTGTTTCTCTTTCCACTCGGCGTACGGCATCCCGTAGACGATCTCGCGGGCGGCCTCGTAGTCGACCGGGACGCCCCGGTCCTCGGCCGCCGCGACGTACCACTTCGACAGGCAGTTGCGGCAGAAGCCCGCGAGGTTCATGAGATCGATGTTCTGGACGTCCGTGTGCTCGTCGAGGTGCGCGAGGAGCCGCCGGAACACGGCGGCTTCAAGGGCCTCCGGTGCGGTTGGGTTGCGATCTTCGGCCATGTTGTACTTCCGCGCGTTACCCTGACGCGATTCATGATAGTCCCATGCTCGACCTGCTCGCCAACCCCGAGGTCTGGGTTGCCTTCCTCACCCTGACGCTGCTCGAGATCGTCCTCGGGATCGACAACATCGTCTTCATTTCGATACTCACGGGGAGGCTGCCGGAGCACCAGCGCGCCCGGGCGCGGCTGGTGGGGCTCAGCGCCGCGATGTTCATGCGCATCGCGCTGCTCCTGTCGCTGTCGTGGATCATGAGTCTCTCGGAGGACCTGTTCGAGGTGTTCGGCCACGGTATCTCGGGGCGGGACATCATCCTGGTCGCGGGCGGTGCGTTCCTGATCGCCAAGGCCACGCGGGAGATGCACAACTCGCTGGAGTATCACGCGCCGGAGAGCCATGTCGGCGAGGCGGTCGCGCGTCTCGGCGCGGTGCTCTTCCAGATCGCCATCATCGACATGGTGTTCTCGCTCGACTCCGTCATCACCGCCGTAGGGCTGGTGGACGAAGTCCCGGTGATGATCGCGGCCATCGTGACCGCGGTGCTCGTGATGATGGTGGCCGCCGGGCCGGTGAGCCGTTTCATCGAGGACCATCCGACCCTCAAGATGCTGGCGCTCTCGTTCCTGCTCATCATCGGGTTCGCCCTGGTCGCCGAGGGCGTCGGGCTGCACGTGCCGAAGGGCTACATCTACGTCGCGATGGGGTTCTCGCTGTTCGTCGAGGTGCTGAACATCGGCGCCAAGCGCAACCCGGTGAAGCTGCGCAAGGCGCAGTTGGGGGACTTGCTGCGCGTGCCCGAGACGGGCGCCTGAGCGAGGGTCAGGCCGCCCGCGTGCCGACGCCGTCCCGCAGAAAGACGAGGTCGTCGACCGTCGACTGCTCGGGCGAGAAGCGGTAGCCCTGCCAGTCGAATCCCTTGAGGCCCTTGACCGTGTCGATGCGGTTGCGCACGACGTGGGCGATCATGGCGCCGCGGGCCTTCTTGGCGAAGAAGCTGATGAACTTGTAGCGGCCGTTCCTGAGGTCCTTGAAGACCGGCGTCACCACGCGCGCCCCGAGACGCTCCGGGCGGACCGCGTTCCAGTACTCGTTCGACGCGAGGTTGATCAGGGTTCGCGTGCGATGCCCGTCGAGTTCGTCGCGCAGGGCGTCGGTCAGCCGGTCTCCCCAGAAGGCGTAGAGGTCGCTGCCGCGCGCGTTCGCGAACGCGGTGCCCATCTCGAGACGGTAGGGCTGGATGAGGTCCAGCGGCTTCAGGAGCCCGTACAGGCCGGACAGGATCCGGACGCGCTTCTGCGCCCAGGTGAAGTCGCGCTCCGAGAAGTCCCATGCCTGCATGCCCATGTAGACGTCGCCCTTGAACGCCAGCACCGCCTGTTTGGCGTTGCCGCGCGTGAACGGCGGCGACCACTCGTTGAAGCGGTCGCAGTTCAGCTCCCCGAGCTTGGTGCTGATGTGCATGAGGTCGGAGATTTCGCCCGGGCCGAGTTCCTTCAGCTCATGGACGAGCGCGCGCGCGTCGTCAAGGAATGCGGGCTGCGAGTGTTTGCGCGTCGCGGGCGCGGAGTCGAAGTCGAGGGACTTGGCGGGCGAGATGACCAGCAGCATGGGGACACCCTATTACCGGCGAACCGACTATATTATCCCGTGGGCCGATGTCCGCAAGGCGGCGGCCGGCGTTGCCGCATCCGGGACGGGAGGCGCGATGAACGTGCAGGAGACCATCGAGGCGAAGCTCGCCGAGGCGCTGGCGCCGGCGCACCTGGTCGTCGAGAACGAGAGCTCGAACCACAACGTGCCCGCCGGCTCGGAGTCCCACTTCCGGGTCGTCGTGGTGGCGGACGGGTTCGAAGGGCGGCGGCTGCTGGAACGCCACCGCATGGTGAACGCGGCGCTCCAGGACGAGCTGGCGGGACCCGTCCACGCCCTTGCGCTGCACACGTATACGCCGGCGGACTGGAAGGCGCGGTTTGGAGAGGCGCCGATGTCGCCGCCCTGCCTGGGGGGTCAGGCCCGGGAAACGCGCACCGGGAACACCTGAACGCCGACGCGGGTCACAGGAGCGGCGCCAGCACTTCCCAGACGTTCTCGAGCAGGATCGGCTGGGCCTCCGCGGTCGGATGGATGCCGTCCGCCTGCATCATCGTCTCCGCGTCGATGCCCTCGAGCAGGAAAGGCACAAGCTCCGTGTCGAGCTCATCGCTGACCTCCACGAAGACGTCCCGGAACGACCGGGTGTACCGGGGCCCGAGGTTGGGGGTCATCTGCATGCCGACCACGATCACGGTGGCGTCACGCGCGCGGGCCGCACGGGCCATGGCCGCCAGGTTCTCGCGGATGCTGGCCACGGAGTAACCGCGCAGGCCGTCGTTGCCGCCGAGTTCGAGGATCACGATCCGGGGCCGGTGCTGCGCGAGGAGCATGGCGATGCGTCCGCGCCCACCGGTGGTCGTCTCGCCGCTCACGCTGGCGTTCACGACGCGGTACGGACTCCCGGCGTCGGCGAGGCGTTTCTCGAGGAGTCCGACCCAACCGCGCTCGGCGGGCATGCGATAGCCCGCGCTGAGGCTGTCCCCGAAGACCAGGATGGTGGGGGGTGCGTCGGGCGGCGCGTCGGCTTGCGTCGTGACCGCCGTGACGACGGCGAGGAGCGCGAGCGAGAAGGGGAGTGAGCGGCGTCGCAAAGGTCGGGCCGGTGGTCGGGTCGGCCAATGGTAATCTATGCGCCGCAAGCCCATCGGAGCCTGCCGCCGGTCCCCGCCGCCGGCAGGTGTTTGAGGTCATCCGACACCCGACATGCACGACGGTTCCGTCGAATCGCCGATCCTGCGCGCCCGCGCGATCAACAAGACCGTGCCCACCGCGGAGGGCGACCTGTGCATCCTGGACGGCGTGGACTTCCAGGCCGGCGCCGGCGAGTCCGTGGCCGTGGTGGGGGCGTCGGGATCCGGCAAGACCACGTTGCTCGGCATACTCGCGGGACTCGACCTGCCGACCGACGGCGACGTCTGGCTCGACGGGGAAGAGATCACCGGCATGTCCGAGGAGCGGCGCGCGCGCGTGCGCGGCCGCTGCATCGGCTTCGTGTTCCAGACGTTCCAGC
>VXNE01000537.1 GCA_009840715.1 Gammaproteobacteria bacterium | reverse complement strand
GAACCTGGGCCTGGCAGACTACCTGCGGGGCCTCAAGGAAGCCGGGCTCGGGACCCTGCAAGGCACCGCCGCCGAGATCCTCGACGACGAAGTGCGGGCCGTCATCTGCCCCGACAAGATCAATACCGCCCAGTGGCTAGAGGTCATGGAGGCGGCCCATTCCGTCGGCTTCCAGACCACCGCCACCATCATGTACGGCCACGTCGACCAGCCGCAGCACTGGGCCCGGCACCTGCTGCGCGTCCGCGCCCTGCAGCAGCGAACCGGCGGCTTCACCGAGTTCGTGCCGCTGCCGTTCGTGCACATGGAGGCGCCGATGTACCTGAAGGGCAAGGCCCGCCGCGGACCGACCTTCCGCGAGGCGATCCTCGTCCACTCGGTCGCCCGCCTGGCCCTGCACCCCCACATCACGAACATCCAGGCGAGCTGGGTGAAGATGGGCCACGAAGGCGTGGTCGCCGCGCTCAACGCCGGCTGCAACGACCTCGGCGGCACGCTCATGAACGAGAGCATCACGCGCGCCGCCGGCGCCGCGCACGGGCAGGAGACCACACCGCGACGGATGCGCGCGCTCATCGAGTCGGCGGAGCGCAAGCCGCGCCAGCGGACGACGGACTACCGGGACGCCGACGCCGAGAGCATCGAGCGGGGGATGCGCGCCGGGGAACTGCTCGAAATCGTGAACACGCCGGCGCGCAAGTACGAGCGCACGCGCCGGCACGAACTGGTGCGGAACCGGGTCGAGGCGGTCGGGGCGGACTGAACGCCCGTCCGGCGCCCGCGCCCCGGCGTATCAGCCGAATCGTTTCGCGGCGCGGGCCCTGGCCTTCGCGGCTTCCTCCTCCCGGTCCCGCTTGGGCGCACTGGTGACGAGATCGGCCAACAAGCGCTCCGCCGCGAACGTCACTTCCTCCACCGCCCGATCGAAGACGGCTTCGTTGGCCCGCGAGGGCTTCGTGAAGCCGCTCAGCTTGCGCACGAACTGCAGCGCAGACGCGCGTACCTCCTCGTCGGTCGCGGGCGGCTCGAAGTTGTAAAGCGTCTTGATGTTCCTGCACATGGTCAGACGGGCTCGGCCAGGAACAGCGGGATCGTGCGGGACGTCTTGCCCTGGTACTCCTCGTAGGGCGGAAACGCTTCGACACAGAGTGCCCACAGCCGTTCCCGTTCCGGGGCTTCCTCCACTTCGCGCACCCGCATCGCCATGACGTCGGTCCGGTCCCGGACCTCCACGTTCGGGTCTTCGCGCAGGTTGTAGACCCACACCGGGTTTTTCGGCGCCCCGCCCTGGGAGGCGACCAGTACGTAGCCGTCGCCATCCTTGACGCGCATCAGCGGCGTCTTGCGGATCGATCCCGTCCGGTTCCCCCGGTGGGTGACGATGACGACCGGGAGGCCCGTGTCGAGAAGCTCCGTGCCCTCGGTGCCGCCGCTGCTCTCGTACAGCTCCACCTGGTCGCGCACCCACTGGATGGGGCTTGGTACGTAGTCGGCCATGGCGTGTCCTCCGTGGTTGCCTATGTCCCGCAGTCTAACGCCCTAGCGCGCCCGGATTCCCCTCGAGTAGCACGACGTTCGTGCCCTTTCCGTACGCCTCGTGGTGCTTCCCCCGGACCCCTTCGGAGAAGTCGTACTCGTCCCGCATGGTGTCCCTGTCATCCTGGTTCATGGTCGTTGCGCTCCCGCCGTAAGGCCTCCCGCTGATCTCAGACATCGAGATCCTCGCGCAGTTCGTTTACCAGGGTATTCGAAACGACCGCACGCCCTCTCGTTCCGACCCATCGGGACACGTCGCGTTGCGATGATGCAAGGCCTCCCGGATCAGTTCCGAGACACATGCGCCGACCGTCTTGCCCTCGCCGCGAGCGAGTTCCTTCGCCGCCGCCAGAACGTCTGCATCGATGTCTAGAGTGGTCCACATCGGCTGCTAGCTGGGCCCGGCACAAGGCATAGGCCCTTGGTCAAACGCATCAAGCATCAGGTTGCCACAGCCTCAGGTGGCTTCGTGCTGCGATCCGCGTGAAGTCACGGTCCGTCGACAGCATGACCAGGTCGTGACGGATACACAGTTGCGCCAGTAGCGCATCGATGGTCCCGACCTGGACGCCTTCGCGCCGGCAACGGTTGCGGAGGCCGGCGGCATCGACATGATCGCTCCGGGTGGGCGTGATCAGCGGAAGTGCCGCGAAGCGCTCCACGATGGCGGACCGCG
Organism: Gammaproteobacteria bacterium; assembly: GCA_009840715.1. Classification (GTDB taxonomy): domain Bacteria; phylum Pseudomonadota; class Gammaproteobacteria; order Pseudomonadales; family Azotimanducaceae; genus VXNE01. Next base: position 6,529 of record VXNE01000537.1, on the reverse strand, counting down.
CCTTGGGCTCCCCGTATCCCTGCAGCAACTCCTGCAGGACGATCCCCGTTGTGTGCAGAGGCTCGCCATCGGCAAGCGCGTCCCGCAGACGCCGAACTTCCGGGCCGTCCGGCACACGGTCTCGGCGCAACGCAAGGGACCAGACACTCGTGTCCACGAATATCGTCAAGAGCGGGCGCGCTCGCGCTTGTAGTCGAAATCCTCGTCCCAATCCAGGGTGCCGAAGAGCTCAAGCAATCTTCGCTGCTCCCGGCGTGCGACGAACTCGCGCAACGCCTTGTTCACGGTCGCCTTTTTCGTCTTCTCCCCCCCGATTTCGAGAGCCCGCGCCAGGAGTTGGTCGTCGATCGCCAAGTTCGTCGCCACTGTGTTGATCTCCACACATCCCGCCACACAATTTAACGCGCGAGCTATGCCGTATCAACGGCTATGCACCTTCAGGCGCATCTGTGGCATGGCGAACACGGCCGGCTAGAATTGCATCGCCATGGACGGGACGCCCGAAACATCGCCGCCACGCAGCGCGCTCGCATGGAAGGCCGCGGGATGGCTGTGCGTCGGCATCGCGGCCGTCGGCGCCGTGGTGCCGCTGCTGCCGACGACCCTCTTCCTGATCGTGGCCCTCGCGTGCTTCACGCGAGGGTCGCCGCGTCTTGCGCGGCGGCTTCTCGCGCACCCGCGATTCGGCCCGCCCCTCGCCGCTTGGCAGGAGCACCGCGTCGTCTCGCGGCGCGGAAAGACGCTTGCCGTGGTGGGGATGTCCCTTGCGGTGGTCCTGGTCGCACTGACGACCGACGGCTGGCTCGCTACCGCGTTGGTCGGCGCGACACTGCTGGGCGTCGCGGGGTACGTGGTCACGCGGCCGAGCGTTGTGCCCGCGCCTGCCGCCGAAGATACGCCCGCGGTCACGCCGGCCCGCTGACGATGATCGAGCGCATCCCCTTCGGCAGCACCGGACACGAGAGCAGCCGGGCCCTCTTCGGCGCCGCCGCGCTCGGCCGCATGCGCCAGGACAAGGCCGACGCCGTACTCAAGACGCTCCTCGAGTTCGGCGTCAACCACATCGACACGGCCGCCGGCTACGGAGACTCCGAACTGCGCATCGCGCCCTGGATGAAGACGCACCGCGAGGACTTCTTCCTGGCGACGAAGACCCGGGAACGGGACGCCAGGGGTGCCCGGGAGAGCCTGGAGCACTCGCTGCTGCGTCTGGGTGTCGAACGCATCGACCTGATCCAGCTCCACAACCTGGTCGAAGCCGAGGAACAGAAGCAGGCACTGGGGCCGGGCGGCGCCCTCGAGGCGCTCGTCGACGCCCGGGACGCCGGGCTCGTCCGATACATCGGCGTGACGGGGCATGGCACGTTCGCACCGCGCCGGCACCTCGACAGCCTGCGCCAGTTTCCGTTCGACTCGGTCCTGGCGCCCTGCAACTTCGCCATGCTCGCGCAGGCCGAGTATGCGGCCGACTTCGAGGAGCTATACGCGATGTGCCAGCAGCGGGGCGTGGCCTTCCAGACCATCAAGAGCGTCGCTCGGCGCCGCTGGTCAGAAGCCGACGAGGGACCGCGCCACAGTTGGTATCACCCGATCCGCGACCACGCGGCCCTGCGGCGGGCGGTCCACTTCGTGCTGGCGCGCCCGGGACTCTTCCTCAGCACCTCGAGCGACACCACGCTGCTGCGGCCGACGCTGGAGGCGGCCGCGGATCGCGCCGCGCAGCCCGGGGACGCCGCGATGGCGGAAGACGTCCATCGGCTCGGCATCGAACCGCTCTTTGTGCGGGGCGTATCGGACACGGTCTGAACCAGCGCCTCAGCCCCCTCCCCCGTCCGCGTCATACAGATGACAGGCGACGACGCTGCGCGACCTGCGCGCGAGTTCCGGCCGCCGCTCCCGGCAACGCTCCATGGCCTCCGGGCAGCGCGGGTGAAAGCCGCACCCCGCCGGCGGGTTGCGGACGCTCGGCACTTCCCCGGCGATGAGTTCGTGCGGCCGCGCCGCCTCGCGCGCGGGGTCCGGCAGCGGCACCGCCGCAAGCAAGGCCTGCGTGTAAGGGTGCCGAGGCTCGGCGAAAAGCGCGTCCCGCGATGCGATCTCGACGATCCGGCCGAGATACATGACGCCGATCCGGTCGCTGATATGGCGCACCACGGACAGGTCGTGGGCGATGAAGAGGTACGTGAGTCCGAGACGTTCCTGCAGGTCCATCAGCAGGTTCACGACCTGGGCCTGGATCGAGACGTCCAGCGCCGAGACGGGCTCGTCGCAGATGAGGAGGCTCGGCTCGAGGGCGAGCGCCCGCGCGATGCCGATGCGCTGGCGCTGGCCGCCGGAGAACTCGTGCGGATAGCGGTCCGCCATGTCCGGCAGGAGGCCGACGAGGTCCATCAGTCCGTCCACGCGGGCGCGGTACGCCGACCGGTCCGTGGCCAGGCCGTGGACCACGAGCGGCTCTCCCACGATGTCGCGCACCTTCATGCGCGGATTGAGCGAACCGAACGGGTCCTGGTAGACCATCTGCATGCGGCGGCGGAACGGGCGCATCTGCGCGCGACCGAGGCGCGTCAGGTCCTGGCCCTCGAAGACGACACGCCCGGCGGTAGGTTCCAGCATCCGCAACACCGCCAGTGCGGTCGTGGACTTGCCGCAGCCGCTCTCCCCCACCAGCCCGAACGTCTCGCCGCGCCGCAACGCGAAGGAGACGCCGTCGACCGCCTTCACGGACCCGACGCGCTTCTGCACGACAACGCCTTCCGTCACCGGGAAGTGGACCTTGAGGCCCTCGACGCGCAGCAGGCTATCGTCCGCCGCCGCGGCGGGGATGGGCTCAGCCATCGCGGTAACACGCCCTGAAGTGCCGGTCGCCGACCCGCTCGAGCGGCGGCGGCACGGTCCGGCACGTGTCCAGCGCGTGCTGGCAGCGGGGCGCGAACGGACAGCCCGGCGGCAGCCCGGCGAGGTCCGGCGGCTGCCCCTCGATGGTCGGGAGCCGCGCCCCGATCGCCCCGTCGACGCCCGGGATGGACGCCATCAGGCCCTCGGTGTACGGATGCGCCGGGGCGGCGTACAGCGTTCCGGCCGGCGCGGTCTCGACGATCCGTCCGGCGTACATGACCGCCACCCGGTCCGCGTAGCGCGCGACCACGCCGAGATCGTGGGTGATGAGGATCAGGGCCGAATCGGCCTCCCGCGTCAGCTCCTTCAGGAGCGCGAGGATCTGCGCCTGCACCGTCACGTCCAGGGCCGTCGTCGGCTCGTCGGCAATGATCAGCCGCGGCTGGCAGGCGAGCGCCATGGCGATCATCACGCGCTGGCGCATGCCGCCGGAGAAGTGGTGCGGGTAGTCGCCGAGCCGGTGCGCCGCGTCCGGGATCCGCACGCGCTCGAGCAGTTCGGTCGCCCGGGCATACGCTTCCCGCCAGGGCACGCGGCGGTGCAGCCGGATGGGCTCCGCCACCTGCTTGCCGACGGTCAGTACCGGGTTCAGCGAGGACATGGGCTCCTGGAAGATCATCGCGATCCGGTCGCCCCGGATGTCCCGAATGGCGTCGTCGTCGAGGGCGAGCAGGTCACGGCCGTCGAACACGATGCGGCCGCTGTCGACGGAGCCCGCGTCGCCGAGCAGGCCGAGGATCGAGAGCGCGGTCACGCTCTTGCCCGAGCCGCTCTCCCCGACGATCGCCAACGTCTCTCCCGCGCTTACCGCCAGCGATACGCCGTGCACGGCACGCACCGTGCCCCGGTCGGTGCGGAACGAGACCGACAGGTCCTCGATGCCCAGCAACGGCTCCGCTCTTTCGTGCGAGGGGTTCCCCCTCGCGCTCCCCGGGTCGGGGCTCATTCGAAGCCCATCTCGCGCTTGAGTTTTTCATCGATCCAGATGCGCGCGTAGATCGGGCCGGGGCGCACGGCCCCCGCACGCAGCTCGCCGCCGTAGTTCTTCACCCACGGCCACCAGGCGGTGTAGTTGTAGACGGTCGGCAGCCAGATCGACGGGGCCTCCTTCAGCAGCCGGATCGTCAGTTCCCGGGTCATGGCCACGCGGGCGGCCTCGTCCCGGGTCCGCATGAGGGTATCGATCGCTGCGTCGAACTCCTCCGACGAGTAGAGGGCCGGGTTCCACTTGTGGCCGGTGATGAACTTTCGGATCGACGTCGTGGGATTGGTGTGGCCGTTGTTCATGAAGTACCCCGGCCCGTGATTGAGAGTGGTCATCATGGAGAGGAACGACGCGTACTCCATCGGCTCGATCACCATCCGCACGCCTACCTTGGCCAGATACGCGTCCAGCAGCGGGATCAGGTCCATGTTGCTCGCGTTGCACGTGCATACCTGCACGTTGAAGGTGAAGCCCTCCGGGACGCCCGCCTCGTCGAGGAGGTCCCGCGCCTTCTCGGGGTGGTACTCGAAGAGTTCCCGTACGGAGGGCGGCATCTCTTCCAGTGGCTGCCAGTAGTCACCGAACCCCGGATGCTGCGGATACGCCATCACTTCCGCATGCCCGCCGTAGAAGAGCTCCGCGATCTCGCGCTGGTCGACCGCGAGGTTGAGCGCCCGCCGGACGCGCACGTCGTCGAACGGGGACGTGTCCATGCGCATCGCCACGAAGTTGCCGGTCGTCGAGAGCCACCTCGACCACTTGAGTTCCGGCGTGGTCTCCTTGAGATGGTCCACGGCGATCCAGCGGATCGCCTCGAGAATGTCGATCTTGCCGGTCCGGATGGCCGTCAGGTAGGTCGCTTCGTCCTTGATCACGCGGTACTTCACCGCGTCCACGAACGGGATCGGCCACGACGCGCCCGCCAGGCGCTCGCGGTCCCAGTAGTCCGGGTTCCTGACGTAGGTGTGCGAGTTGCCGTGGAGGTAGCGCTCGAGCACGAACGGGCCGGTACCAACGACGTTGCGCCAGTTCTTGGCATCCACGTCGGCCATCTCCCGCGGCAGGATCGAGGACTGGTAGCCGTACCCGAAGCGGTACGGCCACTCGGCGTTGAACTCGTTGAAGTGGAAAACCACCGTGCGGGGATCCCGCGCCTCCACGCGGTCGATGTAGTCCCAGTAGTCCGACTGCGCCTTCTTGGGGCTGTTGTTGACGAGGTTGAAGGTGTAAACGACGTCCTCGGCGGTCAGCTCCCGCGCCTCCATCACGCCGGCCTTGCCGGTAAAGCGGGCGCCGGCACGCAGGCGAACGACCAGCGTGCCCTCGTCCTCCCAGTCCCAGCGCTCGGCGAGTTCGCCGCGCAGCACGTCGCTCGGCAGGTAGGCCTCGGCGACGAACGGATAGTGGCCACCCTTCCTGATGCTCTTGTCGAGGTCGCCGGCGAAAAGCTGCTCGCGGACCATGCCGTAGTCATGGTTGCTCTTCCACGCCCAGTCGACCGGGTCCCAGGAGAGGGCCGAGAGCGTCACGTAGACGGTGCCGACGTCGAGTTCGCCTCCGTACCTTGGGCGCTCGTCCACGGTCGGTGGTTTCTCCGCGTGGAGGGCGCACGCGCAGGCGCACGCCAGGCCACAAAGCACGCCGCGCATCGCTCCTCCCCTACTGGGTCCCGCGCATGCGCGGGTCGAGGAGGTCCCGCAGCGCGTCCCCGTAGACGTTGATCGCGTACACGACGATCGTCAGGCAGAGCCCCGGCGCGAGGGCCAGCCATGGTCCCAGGTACATGTAGGTCCGGCCGGTACCGCTCAGCATGGCCCCCCAGGTAGGCGCCGGCGGCGGCACGCCGAGCCCCAGGAAGGACAGCCCCGCCTCCGTCAGGATCACCGCGCCGATCCGGGTCGTGAAGAGCACGATCAGCACCGGCATCACGTTCGGCACGATGTGACGCCGCAGTACGTGGAACGTGCGCGCCCCGATCGACTGCGCGGCGTGGGTGTACATGTTCTCCTTTACCGATACCACCGCCCCCCGGACGATCCGCGAGCCGGCGATGCCGTACAGCAGCCCGAGCACGAGCACGATCTGGGGGATGCCGGGGCCGACCACGGAGACGATGACGATGAGGAGCACCAGGTCCGGGAACGTCATCCACGCGTCGACGCCGCGCTGCATGACCATGTCAGTGCGGCCGCCGAAGTACCCGGACACGACGCCGATCACCAGGGAGACGACCGTCGCGAGCCCGGCCGCCACGAAGCTGACGATCATCGAGAGCTGGGCGCCCTTCAGGATGCGCGAGAGCACATCGCGGCCGAGATGGTCCGTCCCCAGCGGATAGTCCAGGGACGGGGGCTGCAGCCGCACCGCCAGGTTGGTCTCGTTGATGCCGTAGGGCGCCAGCACGTCGGCGAAGATGCCGCACAGGAGGAACACCAGGAAGACGATCCCTCCGGCGGCCCCGAGCGGCTTCTCGCGCCCGAGCCGCGCAAGGAACTCCCACAGCGCGGCGAGGCGGCCGGGCGGTCCCGCGGAGACCCCGGCGATTCGTGGCAGCGCCGCTTCGCTCACTGGTGGCGGACCTTCGGGTCGAGCCAGCCGTAGCTCACGTCCACGACCAGGTTGATGAACAGCACGCCTACGCCGACG
>VXNE01000516.1 GCA_009840715.1 Gammaproteobacteria bacterium | reverse complement strand
CGGAGGTCCACCACGAGGGCGACGATCCCTTGGGCGTCTTACCGGTCCATCGCTTCGACGAGCTGTAGCTCGGCGGGGGTGATGTGCGTCGGGAAGAACATGTAACCGACGGGTCCCGACGCCGTCTGCAGGACCTGCGCGTGCTGCACCGGCTGTGACGCGATCTCGGCTGAAGTCAGGGTCACGGTCCGCGTCTCGTCGGCCGAGAGGTCCCGCACCACGAACTCGTGGGACTCGCCGATCGTCTCCGGGAAGAGCCCCGCGTTGATCGTATCGATGTCGCTCCCGTCCTCAATGTCGACGCCGTCCACCGCGATCACGCGTGCGCCGCGGGCGAGACCCGCCTCCGTCGCCGGCGAACCGGGCTCGGTGAACGCCACCGCGACCTCCCGCGGCGGGCTCCTGGCGATGAGTACCCACTCGACACCGTATCCGGCGCTGACGCCGGACTGCACGCGTCGCTCCCACGCCTCCGTGGGAGACGTGAAGTGGAACCGGTCCCTCCGGTTTCCGGAAGGCGTGCGCGCGAAGGTGCGCAGCTCGTCGAAGTAGTCGAGAACGTCGTACCCCACGGGGTCGACGTGCTCGATCTCGTCGTACCACAGGTAGAGGTCGTCGCTCCAGGAGCGCAGCCAGAGCTTCTCCTCGTGGGCCGAACCCTGGCGGTCCGGGAACGCGGGTCCGGTCACGCTGCTGGCGCCGGAACGCGGGGCGGCGCAGTAGTCCGCATATTGCTCGGCGTCCGGGAACACGGCGGGATCGACGGTCCGTTCCGGGTCCAGGGGGAACGCGTCCTCCGTGTCGGCCACGCCGTCGCCGTCGTCGTCGGTGTCCTCGTCGTCGGCCACCCCGTCGTTGTCGGTGTCGACCGGCGGCGGATCGGGTTCGGGCGGTGGGCTCGCGCCTCCGCCGCCGCCTCCACCTCCGCCGCAGCCGGCGAGGAGGAGGGAGCAGAGTACGAGTGCGAGCCAGTGACCGTGGGCCGCCGTGGAACGTACCTGTTGCGGGCTTCGAGATAGCGACACGTCGAGCGGGGTCCCTGCACTGGCGTGATGGCGCGAAAGATAGGCGCAGGGGGCGGTGGGGACAAGGAACGGTACGGCCGCGGTCAGCTTCGGTTCAGGCTCTGTCCCTGTGTTAGGTTAGCCGCCCGCATCCACCGGGGGCCCGCCATGAACTCGAAAGCGTGCGAACTGCTCGGCATCGATTTCCCGCTGTTTGCATTCAGCCACTGCCGGGACGTGGTCGCCGGGGTGAGCAGCGCGGGCGGCTTCGGCGTGCTCGGCGCAGCGGGCCACACTCCGGAGACGCTCGAGATCGAGCTCGACTGGATCGACGAGCACGTCGGCGGAAAGCCCTACGGCGTGGACCTGCTGGTGCCGACGAGCATGGACAGCAAGGAGCGCGGGCTTACCCGGGAGGAGCTCGAGGACCGCATCCCCATCGAGCACAAGCGTTACATCGAGGGTCTCCTCGCCAACCACGATATCGACACTACGGACCTTTGGGAGGAGTCTGTGCGCGACGGTGTCGGGGACAACATGCGCGAGGCGGGTGCGAGCCGAATCCTCGATGTCGCCTTCTCCCATCCGATCGGCATGGTCGTCAACGCGCTGGGCGTGCCCCCGGACTTCATGATGTCGCGAGCCCGCGAGGCGGGCGTGGCGGTGGGCGCGCTGGCCGGTGCGCGGGAACACGCGATCAAGCACGCCGAGGCCGGAATCGACGTGATCATCGTCGCCGGGACCGAGGCCGGAGGACACTGCGGCGAGGTCTCGACCCTCGTGCTCGTCCCCGAAGTGCTCGAGGCCCTCGGCGAGTCCGACATGGTCGTGCTGGCCGCGGGCGGCATCGTCACGGGCCGTCAGATGGCGGGATGCATGGCCATGGGCGCCGACGGCGTGTGGACAGGGTCCGTGTGGCTGACGACCACGGAAGCGGAGACCCTGCCCGTCGTTAAGGACAAGATGCTGGCCGCCAGCTCGCGCCAGACCGTGCGCTCGAAGAGCCGGACCGGGAAGTACACGCGGCAGTTGCGCTCCGCGTGGACGGACGCCTGGACGGCGGAAGGTTGTCCGGAACCCTTGCCGATGCCCCTGCAGGGCGTGCTCGCGGGAGCGGCCTTCCGCAAGATCAACAGGCTGGCGGAGGCAGACCACGAAGGCGCGCAGCGGCTCGCCAACTACTTCGTGGGGCAGGGCGTGGGCCTGATGAACGAGACGCTTTCCGTGCGCTCCGTGGTCTACGACTTCATGGAGGATTTCGCGTCCGCGACGGAGCGACTCGCGTCGACGGTGGAGTAGCGACCGGCTTCAGGGCGGGGCGGCGACGCGTTTCGCGCACGCCGTCGCGAACAGCTCGGGGTAGCGGCCCGGGGTGTCCGTGGCGCAGAACGCGATCTCCTTCCGCGTCCGGTCGACCACGTAGGCCTGTATCGCCTCCGACTCTTCCGCGCTCAGCAGGTGGTCGAACCGTGGCATGCCGAGGGCCTCGTAGACCCCCTGGCGCACGATGGCGTCCCAGCGCGCGTGGACCGCGGCCGGGGCGTACTTGAGGTCCGGGAGCGCGCCGCTCGATGACACGTCCGCCCCGTGACAGGGGGTGCACCACGTGTGATAGAGGACCTCCCCCCGCGCGAGTGCGGCCTCGTCCGCTTCGATCGCCGGGGGCTCCGGGATGGACATTGACGTCGTCTGCGACTCCGGCAGTGTCGCGTCGGCGCCGACCTTGAACGCGAGCAGGCGGCCTCGCGACAGGAAGTTCCCGGGTTGGCGCGGCACGCCGGTGAAGAGGGTGAAGGAGCCGCCCCATCCGGCAAGCACCGCCACGTACTGTTCCCCGTCGACCTCGTAGCTCACGGGCGCCGCCACGATCCCGGTGTGCACCGGCGTCTCCCACAGCAGGGCTCCCGTGTCCGCGGCATAGGCGGCGAAGTACCCGTCGGACCGCCCCTGGAACACCAGGTTGCCGGCCGTCGAGAGGACGCCGCCGTTCCAGGAGCCCGGATGCGGCACACGCCAGGCCTCGCGTTGGAGTACGGGATCCCAGGCCGCCAGGTGACCCCGGATCGATCGGAGCATCTCGATACGATCCTCCACGGTCTTCGGCGGCAGCAGGGGACCGATGTCGATGCCGGAGTTGAACACGCCGGGGCGATAGGCGAAGTCGCGGGCGCGCTCGAACGGGAACGCCATGTCGATCACCGGGATGTACACGTACCCGGTGGCCGGGCTGTAGCTCATCGGGTGCCAGTTGTGGCCGCCGTTCGCCGACGGCCAGACCAGCGCCATTCCGTCGGGATGGCGCGCTTCTGGAATCTCGACGGGACGGCCGGTCTCCGCGTCCACGTGCGTCGCCCAGTTGATCCGGACATAGGGCTCCGCGGACAGCAGGGTACCGTCGGTGCGGTCCAGCACGTAGAAGAAACCGTTTTTCGGTGCCTGGAGCAGGACCTGGCGGACGGCGCCGTCGATCTCGAGGTCGGCCAGGATCATGTGCTGGGTGGCCGTGTAGTCCCAGGTCTCACCCGGAGTCGTCTGGTAATGCCAGACGTACTCGCCCGTGTCGGCGTCGAGCGCCACGATGGACGCCAGGTACAGGTTGTCACCGCCGCCGGGGCTGCGCAGGTCGCGGTTCCACGGCGTGCCGTTGCCGACGCCGACGTAGAGGAGGTTCAGCTCCGGGTCGAAGGCCATCGAGTCCCACACGGTTCCTCCGCCCCCCACCGTCCACCAGTCCGGCCCGTGCCAGGTGGCGGCGGCGCGCTGCATCGCCGCGTCCTCGAACGGCAGCGCCGGATCGCCCGGGACCGTCCAGAACCGCCACTTCCGTGCTCCCGTCTCCGTGTCGTAGGCGGCCACGAAGCCACGCACGCCGTACTCCGCGCCCCCGTTGCCGATGACCACCAGGTCGTTGACCACCCTGGGAGCGCCGGTGATGGTGTAAGGGCGTTCGGGGTCGATCGTCAGGGTTTCCCAGAGCACGGCCCCCGTGCCCGCGTCGAGGGCCACGAGACGCCCGTCCAGCGTGCCCACGAACACGCGTCCCTTCCACACCGCCACCCCGCGATTGACCACGTCGCAACAGGCGTACCGGCCCCACTCGCGCGGCACCTGCGGGTCGTACTTCCACAGCAGTTCGCCGGTCCGCCCGTCGTTGGCGTACACCCGGCTCCAGGTGCCGGTGGAGAACAGCACGCCGTCCACCACGATGGGCGTGGCCTCGAGACCGCGCTCATCGCCGGTGTCCCAGTGCCAGGCGAGACCGAGGCCGGCGACGTTCGTGGAGTCGATGCGGGTCAGCGGGCTGTGCCGCTGCTCGTCATAGGTGCGCCCGTGCGCGAGCCAGTTGCCGGGCTCGCGGTCCGCGCCGACGATCCGTGCTTCGGCCACAGTCGCCGTCGCCGCGCGAATGGATTCCGCGTCGGGCGTCGCTGGTTCGGGCGGGACGGGCTCGCGGCTGCAGGCGGCGAGTAGCAGCAAGCCAATCAGAACGCGTCGCACTTACAGCGGCCTCAGGCTTCAGGAGCGGAGTTCGGACGCCAGCCGTTCGAACGCGTTCCCGCCGACGGCCATGGCACGCACGACGCGCTCCGCGCAGGCGCGCGGCGGCGTGGATCCCGTATCCACTTCAACATCATAGATGCAATGCGCGTGGACCGCGTGGAAGTGAGACTCGGCCGTGCCCGGGAAACGTCCGGGCCGCGCGGCTTCCCGTGCATTGACGATGTCGAGGGGGCACCGGACACCGACAAGGGTTACGGACAGACCGCCGAGCGCCTCGACGTAGTCGCGCACGTACGCCTTGTCCAGGAGCAGGTCGTCGACGATGACATTGCCCCCTTCCCGCGCGAAGGCGGCGACGGCGCTGCGCATGCCCCGCAGCATCCGCTCGCCGACGTCGCCGAAGCTGATGGCGGTGACGCGCCGTCCGTCCCCTTCGACAGGCGAAATGTTGAGGCCCCGGGCCCCAGGCGTACCTTGGGGGGAGTTGAGTCCGCGAAACCGCGCCGGCAGCCCGTCGCGAAACTGGTCCAGGGAGATTAACTGCCAGGGCTCGGGAAGGACCTGCTGCAGCATCTGCGCGAGCGTCGTCTTGCCGGCGCTCGACGAACCGTTGAGGAGGACGACCTTGCCCGTGGTCATGCGCGCGGGCTCCCGGCCTCGCAGAGCCACTCGGGCACATGCCCCCAGGCCGCGGCGTACCGCTTCGGGAAGTCGTCGAAGCGGTGCCGCTGCGTCCCGTCCGTCTCGATCTTGATCGCGGCCGCGCAGGCCCCCGCGCGCATGGCCTCCTCAAGGGGGGCATGGTGCAGCCGGGCGTGCACGAACCCGGTCCGGTAGGCGTCCCCGCACCCCGTCGGATCGACCACGCGGGTCGCCGGGGCGGCAGGGACGGAGACCTCTCCGCAGGACGATCCATCGGCGCCGGCCGTGACCACGAGGCGGTCCAGCTCGGTGGATGGGTCCGCGCCGCAGTAGGCTTCGAGAGTCTCGCACTCGAAGCGGTTGACGATGAGTTCCCGGGACAGCGCGACAAGTTCGCGCGCTTCCGCCGCGGTGAAGTCGGTAAGGCATTGCCCGGGGTCGCAGAGAAACGGGACTTCGAGGGCGTTCAGGAGCTGTGCCGCCGCGATCATGTTCGGTGCGATGTCCGGCGCGAGCACCGCGTAGTCGAAGTCGCGCGACCGGGCGAAGGCGGCGAGACGGTCCGCGAAGTCCGGCAGCCTGGCCGGACCGGGATAGAAGCCCGTGAACTGGTTACCGTCGCGGTCCGTGAACACGAAGGCGTGGGACGAGTGGGTCACGCCGCGTATCCGCACTATGCCGCTCCGGTCGATGCCGAGTTCCCGGAGATGTCCCGCGTAGTCGGCGTCGTGGTCGTCCCCGACGAAGACGAAGGGGACCGGGTCGTGACCGAGCAGGGCGAGTCCGTAGGCGATATTCATCGCGCAACCGCCGAACCGTCGCTCGATCCGGTCGAGCTCGATCGACAGGTTGATCCCGTCGTGGCGGGGCAGGTCCCGGAAGCGGCCGGCGTAGCGCCCCGTGTAGTCGATGGCCAGAGTTCCGGTGACGAGGATGCGTGACATACTTGCGGCGTACTTATCTTACGGACTGGAGCGGGTGCAAGGAATCCTCGGAATCCTGGTATTCCTCGGCCTTGCCTGGCTCCTGAGCGAGGGGCGGCGGGAAGTGCGACTCCTGCCCGTCGCCGCGGGGCTCGCGATCCAGTTCTCCATCGCCTTCGTCCTCCTGCGGATCCCGGTCGCGCGGGAGGGGCTGCTCGTGCTGAACCACGTCGTGGACGCCATCGAGACGGCGACCACCGCGGGCGCGTCGCTGGTGTTCGGCTTCCTGGGAGGAGGCGAGGTCCCGTTCGCACTCACCGCGGAGACGGCGCCCTACATCTTCGCCTTCCGCATCCTCCCGCAGATCCTGGTGTTCAGCGTCCTGGTAGCCGTCCTCTGGTACTGGCGGGTCTTGCCCGTGGGCATCGGGGGCTTCTCCTGGGCGCTCCGGCGTTCCCTCGGGGTGGGCGGGGCGGTAGGCCTTGCAGCATCGGCGAGCGTGTTCCTCGGCATGGTCGAGGCGCCCCTCGCCATCCGGGCGCACCTGGCCCGGCTGTCCCGCTCGGAGCTCTTCGTGGTGATGACCTGCGGCATGTCGACCGTGGCGGGGTCGATCATGGTGCTCTACGCGAACCTGCTCACCGACGTGATCGACGGCGCTCTCGGGCACGTGCTGATCGCGTCGGTGGTGAACGTGATCGGGGCCGTCGTGGTCGCGCGGGTCATGATCCCGGAGCAGGGGGCGACCGAGGACGCGGATCCGGGGGACGAGTTGCGCTACGCCAGCGTCATGGACGCCATTTCGCGGGGCACGATGGACGGGCTGCGCCTGGTGGTGAACGTCGGGGCCATGGTGATCGTGCTCGTCAGCCTGGTGGCGCTCGTGAACCACGTCATCTCCGGCCTGCACGTCGCCGGCGGCGCGCTCACGCTGGAACGCATGGCGGGGTGGGCCTTCGCCCCGGTCGCCTGGCTGATGGGCGTCGAGTGGTCCGAGGCGTCCTTCGCGGGAACGCTGCTCGGGGTGAAGGTCGTCCTCAATGAGTTGATCGCCTACATTCAACTCGGGGCGGCGGACGTGGGGGTCTTGAGTGAACGCGCGCGGCTCATCATGACCTACGGCCTGTGTGGCTTCACGAACTTCGGCAGCGTCGGCATCCTCATCGGCGGCCTGTCGGCGCTGGTGCCGGAACGTCGGGCCGAGGTGCTGCGGCTGGCGCCCCGGACGCTGATCTCCGGGACGATCGTCGCCTGCATGACGGGCGCTATTGCGGGACTGGTAACGAGCTGACTGCGTCGAGCACGCGCTCCACGTCCGCGTCGTCGATGTCCAGGTGGAGCACCCAGCGTTCGCCCTCGATGCAGACGCCCCGCTCGCGCAGGGCCGCCTCCCGTGACGCCAGCTCGGGTCCCACGAAGACCATGTTGGTGTGGCAGACAATGCCCGCGGCGTAGGCGCCGTCGGCGATCCCGCGCAGGCCCTCGGCAAGGCGCGCCGCCCGCTCGTGGTCTTCCGGCAGCCGGTCCACGTGGTGTTCGAGGCAGAAGAGCCCGGCGGCGGCCAGGATGCCCGCCTGCCGCATGCCACCGCCCAGCACCTTGCGCCAGCGGCGGGCGCTCCGCACGAAGTCCGCGTCACCGGCGAGCAGCGACCCGGCTGGCGCCCCGAGTCCCTTCGACAGGCAGAAGGCGACGGAGTCCATGTGCCGGGCGATGTCGGCGGCTTCGACGCCGCAGGCCACCGCCGCGTTGAAGAGCCGGGCGCCGTCGAGGTGCAGGGACAGCCGGCGCGCGTCACAGAACGCCCGGGCGAGGGGGAGGTAGTCCATGGGGAGCGGCTTGCCGGACTGCGTGTTCTCGAGGCACAGCAGCCGGGTACGTGCGAAGTGGTAGTCGTCGGGCTTGACGGCCGCCGCGACCGCGTCGAGATCGAGCGTGCCGTCGGGCTCGAAGGGAATGGGCTGTGGCTGGATCGCGCCGAGCGCCGCGGCGCCCCCGCCCTCGAACCGGTACGTGTGCGCGGAGTGCCCGGCGATGTACTCGTCGCCGCGCTGGCAGTGACTCAGTAGCGCGCAGAGGTTGGCCTGCGTGCCGCTCGCAACGAACAGGGCGGCATCGAAACCGAGGAGCGCCGCGGCGCGGGTTTCGAGGGCGTTGACCGTGGGATCTTCACCGTACACGTCGTCGCCCACATCTGCCCGGGCCATCGCCTCGCGCATGGCGGGGGACGGGCGCGTGACGGTGTCGGAGCGGAGGTCGATCAACAGGAGCCTTCAGCCCGGGAGCAAAGAGCCCTCAGCCCGGAAGCAAAGAGCGCCGGGGGCTCCGCGTCCCCCCAATCTGGTCGGTTGTCAGTTCCCGGCGAGCGAGACGTTGAATACCCCCGCCTGCCGCGCCGAGTCCATCACGTGGATCATGCTCTCCGTGCGCGAGTCCGGGTGCGGCTGGATGATCACCGGCGCCTCGGGATTCTCGGCATGCAGCCGCTCGATGTTCGCCCGGACGGAGCGCCAGTCCACGTCCCGCTGCGCGATGACGATGCGGTCGCGGCTGGTGATCCGCACGACGATGCTGCGCTTGTCCGGGTCGATGGTCTTGGGCTTGTCGTCCTCCGGCTGGTTGACGTCGAGTCCGACCTCCTTGACGAACGTGGCCGTCACGATGAAGAAGATCAGCATGATGAACACCACGTCCAGCATGGGCGTGAGGTTGA
>VXNE01000289.1:8202-8794 GCA_009840715.1 Gammaproteobacteria bacterium | reverse complement strand
GAGCGCTTCCAGGCGGGCGGGACGACACGGGTTGCCGGCGTTGCGCTTGTCGAAGAAATCGACTTCCCGGCAGCCGTGACGCTCCGCGAAAATCGCGGCGGTCTCCCGCAGGAGCACGTCGGCATTGTGTTTCCCGTTGGTCAGCAGAGCGATCCGCTGGCCGTCGAGACTCTCGAGGCGTGGCGCCAGGCTGCGCTCGATGGTGGTTCCGGACCCTCCCGGGTCCATGAGGCGAATGGTCATGTGTCCTCCCCTTCGTAACCGCCCGTTCTCCAAGCGTACCTCAATCCAGGGCGGCCACCCGGTCCTTCAAGACCAGCCAGTCCAACACGGACAGCGCGCTGACGCGCTCCGACACCGGAAAGGATGGGCTGCCGGGGTACACGCCTCGATCGCAAAGCCCCCAGTAGTGCGTGCAGGACGCCCGTGTCGCGCAGGTAGACCTTCGGGGCTTTGACCTGCCGTTTGGCGAGGCTTTTCGAACCGACCTCCGACTCCAGGTCGAAGAACGTCGCTTCCCGCGTCTCGGCGAACGCGCGCGCCAGCGTCCCCTTGCCGCATTGGCGCGGCCCCGGAAGCGCCGTTACCGGTG
>VXNE01000289.1:0-8192 GCA_009840715.1 Gammaproteobacteria bacterium | reverse complement strand
ACCGGTGAGTGTGCAGTCGCCTTCCCGACCAGTCGAAGATACTCCGCGCGCGGCACCATTTGCGCACTGCACTTTGAAAACTCGGACTTCGCATCCGAGTTTTCAAGGTTTCGTCAGCAGTCGATGCACACCCCGATGGGCTTGTGCTGCATGAGCGACCCGCGGCCACGGCTCCACGACGGTACAAACGCGGAGTGTCCACCCGCGTCGGCTCCTGCGACGGTGATCAGGATGTCGTCCGCGACCATGCCTCGGTGCAAGTCCTCGCGGCCCTGCTTCTCGTACACCTCCGGCACGAACTTGGCGACGGACTTCATGTCCGCCACCGACCGCTTCGCGTGCTCGAACAGGTATTCGCGGGCGTCCGCCCGGCTCCACCCGGTACCCGCGACGATCTCCGCGTGCTCGGGGGACAGGACCACGACAGACTGGCCACCAGTGATCGCCCCGAGGTTCGCCATGGAGTCGGCCACGCAGTCGAGGATCGACTCCGGCGTGTTGCCCCCGTGGTTCTCCACGTTGCAGAACCCGGCGCCCGCGAACACGGTCACGCTCGAGATATCCTCGCCGTAGCCCTGCTCCACGTGCAGCGGCGCCCAGGGACAGCGATCGGCACGCTCCGCGATGCAGAACGAGTACTTGCCGGGGTGTCCCTGGGTCGACTGGTCCGAGATGCCCGGGATCATCTGGAAGACGTTCATCACGATGAGGCGCATGGCGCGGCCGATGGTCGCGTTCGCCCGGTTGCCGGGGCCGAACACGTTGCCCGCGCTGTTCATGCCGAGATCCGACACGGCAGGGCCGCTCACGACGAGCAACTGCGCGGAGCCCCCCGTGCTCGCCGTCGAGGCGTGGAAGTTGTAGCCCGGTTCGTTCGCCGCCTCGAGCGCCGCCACGATCACCGGGAAGTACTCCGGCAGGCACCCGGCCATGACGGCGTTGACCGCCGCGGACAGGATCGTGCACTGGTTGCCGGTAGCCGGGTGCGTCGCGATGACGGTCTCCGGCGGGCGGCCCTCCATCGCCACGATGGCCTCGATCCGGCCGGTCTCCGGCGGGACGACCGGGAGGCCGTCCGTCCAGCCCTGCTCGTAGCAGTATTCGATGGCTGCGAGGACGTCGCCCTCGACGTCGTGCGTGGTCGCGAGCTGTTCGATCGACATGGTCAGGCAGCCTCGGAAGGCGCATCTTCCGCCCGCACCACGATGGTGCCGGCCAGGTAGTCGTGCAGGCAACGCCGCCGCTCGCCGAAGATGAACAACGGGTCCACCAGCGCGAGGATGGGGCCCGCGAACGGCACCTGCGTGATGGCCTGTACGACGATGAACCGCAGGCCGTACGATTTGACCAGCGGGACGATTTCCCGTGTTCGCGCATCGACGATGCGTACCCCCACGAGCCGCTTGCCCACCGTCTGGCCCCGCGTCACCAGCCAACGTCCGTTGATCACGCCGAAGACGATGATGCCCAGCAGCAGCACGGACACGACGGCCGTCGTGTCCTGCCGCATGAGCCCTTCGAACCATCCGAGCGCATACGCGATACCGCCTGCAACGGCCCCGACGATGATCGCGTCGATCAGATAAGCGAGGAGCCTGGCGCCTCGACCCGCGAGGTCCTCCTCCATAGCTCCTGCTTCGATGTCCGTCGAGTCACGTTCGCTCATGGAATCCCTTCCTCTCCCAATGTGGGCGCCTAGCGTAGCACTGCAAAGGCTCAGGCCGGCTCGACGACTACGGCGTCGCCGATCGGTTCAGTGCAACGCGAACCCTTGTTGCGGGCGTTGCCAACGTAACTCGACACGGGCACCGCGGCCAGTGCGCCCGGGAGCCGCGGAGCGAACAGGTCCCGCAGGGCGTCCGGCGGCCCCTCGTGGTCCATCCACGCTTCCGCGTCGGCGCGCGACAGCATCAGCGGCTGGCGGTCATGGAGCCACTCGAGCTTCGGGTGCACCGGTGTCGTGACGACTGCGAAGCTGTACAACACTTCCTCGGTCTTGCGGTCCCGCCACCGGTCCCACACGCCGCCCAGCAGCAGCGGGCCTCCGTCCGCCGGCTCGACGTGATACGGCAACCGTCCGAGCGGCGAATCCGTCCACTCGTAGAAGCCGCCCACCGGCACGACGCACCGGCGATAGCGGAACGGGTCGCGGAACGTGCCGCTCTTCTCGAGGTTCTCGCACTTCGCGTTGAACGTCGCGTAACGCGGCGCGGCCGTCTTCGACCAGTACGGGGTCAGCCACCAGCGGGCCGCCAGCGCCGCGTACCCCTCGGCCTTCCAGCGTACGACCCAGGCGGTCTCGGTCGGCGCGGTGTTGAGGTTCTCCTCGCCGGGGAACGGCTCACCCGTCATCGCGAGGAACACGTCCTCGACCACCTTGCGCGTCGTGCTGAACCGCCCGCACATGGGGCCTCTCCGGTCGTCGCCTCGGCGCATGATAACGCTCGGCGTACGGCGCAAAAGCCAACAGTCCGCGCGGCAACGGTCATGGGTTGCATTCCAATAGCCCATCGGCTATATGCCGCCCATGGTGGTTGCGAGCCTGGTGTTCGAGGCGCGACGCCGCGCCGGTCTGACTCAGGCGGCACTCGCCGCCCGAGCCGGAGTCCCGCAATCGACCGTCGCGCGGATCGAGACGGGCGCCAGGTCCCCGTCAGCCGCGATGGTCGAACGGCTGGTCACCGCGACCGGATTCGAGCTGCGGGTCGGCTTGGGACGGCCTGACGCGGCCACAGCGTCGTTGTTCGAGCGCACGCTGCGGCGCACTCCCGCCGAACGCCTTGCCGACGCCACACGCGCGGGGCGGTTCGTGTTGCGGGCAAGGGCCCAGCTACGCCCGGGCGGCAGTGGCGGCACCTGAGTTCGATCCCGAACGGCTGCTGGCCGCGCTCGCGGACGGCGGCGTCCAATGCGTGCTGATCGGCGGCATGGCCGCGATCGTGCACGGCGACGTCGGTGTCACCCTCGATCTCGACATCGCCCCCGCGTTTGACGACGACAACCTCGAACGGCTGGCTGCGGTGTTGCGCGGGCTGCAGGCGCGAATCCGGGTGGAGGGCGAACCGGAGGGGCTGCCCTTCGACTGCTCGGCCGAGTTCCTGCGGAATCTGGGCCCGCAGGGGATCCTCAACCTGACCACGTCATGCGGCGACCTGGATCTGACATTCACTCCGAGCGGCACCGGGGGCTACGAAGACCTCCGCCGCGATGCCATGACGCTCCCTTCCGGCGGCGCCACCATGCTGGTCGCGTCGCTGCCGGACGTCATACGCTCCAAGGAAGCCGCAGGACGAGACAAGGACCGCGTCGCGTTGCCGCGACTGCGCGCGCTGCTGGAGCGCCTGCGGACGCGTCCACGGTAGGGCGCCGACGGTCGGTAGGGCCCGGGGTGGTCGAGGCCGCGCTCGGGTCGGGCGATGGCTTTGGTGGCGCTTGCCGGCGTGATAACTTTACGCCGCCGCCCGGGCGCACCACGCCCGTCCGGGCGCACTCTTCAGATTCCGATTGTCCAAGAGACAGCTACATGACAGCGATCGACGACTTCCGCAGCGAGACCCGCGAATGGCTGGCCGAGAACTGCCCGTCCGGCGCGCGCGGCCCCGGACCCGTTCCGACCGGCAGCACGAAGCTCCGGATCAACGACGCCGACACCGAACGCTGGCTCGAGCGCATGGTCGAGAAGGGCTGGACGGCCCCGACGTGGCCGGTGGAGTACGGCGGCGGCGGACTCAGTAACGACGAGTACATGGTCCTCATCCAGGAGATGCGGCGCATCGACGCGCGCGCGCCCCTGGCCGGCATGGGCACGTCCCTGATCGGCCCGACCCTGCTCGAGTACGGCACGGACGAGCAGAAGGAGCGCCACATCCCGCCGATCGTGCGCGCCGAACGGGCCTGGTGCCAGGGCTACAGCGAACCCAGCTCCGGGTCGGATCTCGCGAGCCTGCGCACGCGCGCCGAGGACCACGGTGACCACTTCGTCGTCAACGGCCAGAAGATCTGGACGTCCGGCGCCCAGTTCGCGGACTGGATCTTCGCCCTCGTGCGCACCGACCCCGACGTGCCGAAGCACCAGGGCATCAGCTTCGTGCTGATGGACATGCACCAGCCCGGGATCACCGTGCGGCCCATTCGCCTCATCAGCGGCAACTCGCCCTTCTGCGAGACCTTCTTCGACAACGCCATCGCCCGCAAGGAGGACCTCGTCGGCGAACTGAACAAGGGCTGGACCGTCGGCAAGCGCCTGCTGCAGCACGAACGCGGCAGCATGGCGTCGCTGGTCGGCGGGGGCGCGGCCGCGGACGCCGGACCGACCCTCGAAGGCGAGGCGAAGCAGTACGCCGGCGAGGTCGACGGGCGCATCGCGGACGCCGACCTGCGCCACGAGATCGTCACGCACAACATGAACGACCTGTCCTTCCGCCTGACCCAGCGGCGGGCGGTGGAAGAGGCCCGCGGCGGCGGCACCCCCGGGCCGGCCACGTCGATCTTCAAGATGTACGGCACCGAACTGCAGCAGGAGAAATCCTCGCTGTTCGTCTCCATGCGCGGCACGCGGGGGCTGGGCTGGTCCGGCAACGCGTTCGACGAGCAGTCCCTGGAGGACACCCGCACCTGGCTCTCCAACCGCGCGGCGTCGATCTACAGCGGCTCGAACGAGATCCAGCGCAACATCATCGCCAAGCGCGTCCTCGGGCTGCCGGATTGACCGGAGCGGCGGCGGCCGCCCTGCTCCTGGCGGCGGCCGCGGCGTTGCCCGCGACGACGGCTCACATCCCCACACCACCCGACCAGTCCGCGAAGCCCGTGCCTCCGCTAGCGGAGGTGCGCCCGCACCGCTACACGCGACACGGCGTGACGATCGAGGACCCGTACGCGTGGCTGCGCGACGCCGACTATCCGACGGTGGACGACCCGGAGGTGCTCGCCTACCTGCGGGCGGAGAACGCGTACTTCGACGCCGTGATGGCGCCCGTCGAGCCACTGGTGACGGAGCTGTTCGAGGAGATCAAGGCGCGCGAAAAACCGGACGACGCCTCGGTCCCGCTACGCGAAGGCGGGTACATGTACCAGTGGCGCTTCGCGTCCGGCGCACAGTACCGGACCTGGACGCGCTGGCCCGTCGACGACCCGGACGCGGTGGAGACGATCCTCGACGAACCCGCCCTCGCGGAGGGGCACGAGTACTTTGCGCTCGGCTCGATGTCTGTGAGCCACGACGGCCGCTACCTCGCCTACAGCACGGACACGAGCGGGGCCGAGCGCTACACGATGCGCATCAAGGACCTCCGCGACGGACGCATCCTCGACGAGCGCATCGAGGACACGCACGGCGACGCGGTCTGGGCCGCCGACGACCGCACGTTCTTCTACCTCGTGATGAACGAGCACTGGCGGTCGCACCAGGTACGGCGCCACGTCGTCGGCACTACGGCGGACGCCGACGAAATCGTCTACACGGAGGCGGACAGCGGCTTCTGGGTCGGCCTCGCGGAGGCCTCGTCGAAGCGCTACCTCGTCATCTCCACCGGCGACCAGGTGACCAGCGAGTCGTATCTCCTGCCCTCGGACCGGCCCACGGCAGAGCCCGCGTTGGTGTCCCCACGGCGGGAAGGCCACGACTACGACATCGACCACCAGGGCGACCGCTTCGTCATCCGAACGAACGACCACCACAAGAACTTCCGGCTGGCGGTCGCTCCGGACGACGCCTTCGGCGAGGCACGCTGGACTGGCCTCCTCGACGGCTCGGACACCGTCTACATCCGCGGCTTCCAGTGCTTTCGCGACTGGATCGTCGTCGAGGAGCGCGTCGACGGGATCGACCAGGTACGCGTCCTCGACGGTGCCGGCGCGACGCACCACGCAGCGCTGCCCGAGCCGCTCCACACGGTCGGGCTCGGCGCGAACGCGGAGTACGACGCGAGCGAGGTCCGGCTGCACTATGCCTCGATGGTCACGCCGGACACCGTCTTCGACTACGACGTCGGGCGGCGGAGTCTCACGTCGCGGAAGGTCCGCGAGATCCCGAGCGGCTACGACGCCCGGCGGTACACGAGCGAGCGGCTCCTCGCCCCGGCAAGGGACGGCGCGAAAGTTCCCGTGTCGATCGTGCGCCGCACGGACACCCCGCTCGACGCGTCGGCGCCGCTGTATCTCTACGGCTACGGCGCTTACGGGGCGGCGATCCCGCCCTCGTTCTCGGCGACGCGGCTCTCGCTGCTCGACCGCGGCTTCGTCTATGCCATCGCGCACATCCGGGGCGGGAGCGAACTCGGGCGAGCGTGGTACGAGCAGGGCAAGCTCGCGGACCGCACGAACACGTTCAACGACTTCGTCGACGTCGCCCGGCACCTCATCGACGAGGGATTCGTACGGTCGGGCCGCATCGCCATCTCCGGTGGCAGCGCCGGAGGCGAGCTGATGGGCGCCGTGGTCAACCAGGCGCCGGAACTATGGGGCGCGGTCGCCGCGCACGTGCCGTTCGTGGACGTCCTGAACACGATGCTCGACGACACCCTGCCGCTGACGCCCGGGGAATGGCCCGAGTGGGGGAACCCCATCGAGGACCCGGACGCTTTCGAACTGATCCGCTCCTACTCGCCCTACGATCAGCTCCGGCCGGGGGCGTATCCCCCGATGCTCGTCACCGCGGGATTGAGCGATCCCCGCGTAACCTACTGGGAGCCGGCGAAGTTCGTGGCGAAGCTGCGCGCGCTCAAGACGGACGACAACCCCCTGGTGCTGAAGACCAACATGGGCGCCGGCCACGGCGGCAAGTCCGGGCGCTATGACGCGCTGTACGAGGTGGCGGAGGAGTTCGCCTTCGTCTTGTTGGCGATAGGAATGGCTGGCACCTCGTCGTAGGGGACGGGCTTGTCCCGTCCCGTCTCGAGTTCACCCCGCCAGCTCCTCCCGGAAGTCCGGATGCGCGATGGCGATGAGCGCCTCGACGCGCTCCTCCGCCGTTCTCGTCCCGAGCTCCGCGACGCCGAACTCGGTCACGACCAGGTCCACGTCCGTGCGCAACGCCGTCGCCATCTCCACCCGCGGCACGATGCGTGACACCGTGCCGCCCCGTGCGGTGGCGTTCATCGCCACGATCGACCGGCCTCCCTTCGATGCCCGGGCGCCGCGCATGAAGTCGACGGCACCGCCTGTGCCCGATAGCTGCCGGCCCCCGGCCACTTCCGCGTTGACCTGACCGAAGAGATCCACCTCTACCGCCGAGTTGACGGAGACGAAGTTGTCGATCCGGCTGATGACGCTGAGTTCGTGGGTGTGGTCGGCGCCGGCGAAGACCACGTCGGGTCGGCCGGCCAGCCATTCGTGCAGGCGCTCCGAACCCAGGGCCATTCCGGCCACGTGGCGGCCCGTATCGATGTTCTTGCAGGCGCCCGTCACGTTCCCGTCCTCGATGAGGGCCATGCCGCCGTCGTCGATGAGGCCACCGTGCATGCCAAGGTCGTTGCGGTCCCCGAGCGCACCCAGGATGGCCATCGGGATGGCGCCGATGCCGGTCTGTATGCAGTCGCCGTCGCGCACCAGGCTGGCCACATGTGCGCCGATCCGCACGGCGGCTTCGTCCGGCTCGCCGGGGTCAACCGTCCCGGGAGGCCGTTCCGACTCGACCAGATAGTCCACCTGCTCCAGATCGATCCGCATGCCTCCGGCGGCCGGGGCGAGTCCGACGTTCAGCTCCGCCACGACGAGCGAAGAAGACTCCAGCGCCGCGCCCATGAAGTCGACATTCGGCCCACAGACCAGGCCGCCGTCCGCCGCACGGGCGACCTGGATGAGTGCCACGTCCAGGGGTCCGCGACGCAGGTACTCGAACACGAACCGCATCTGCATGGGCAGGAAGCGCGCGCGGGAGCGCCGCAGTTCCGGGCTCATGAAAAACGTGATCATGTCCGCTTCGGCGTCGAGTGCCGTGAAGTCGAAGCGGTTCAGGCCCGGTAGCGGGAACTGGATGAAGGTGACGCCACGCGCCGCCTCCGGGCGCGCGGCCAGCGCGTCGAGCAAAGCGACCGGTTCATTGCCGCCGGCGCTCACCCAGACCCGCCGGCCGGGTTGCAGCAGGTTCGGGAAGTCCGACGCCGGGATGAGGCGGGGCATTGGCGAGGTCGGCCCTGCGGTCAGCCGCGGATTTCCTCCACCAGCGCCGCGACGCGGTCGAGCACGGGCAGTAC
>VXNE01000068.1 GCA_009840715.1 Gammaproteobacteria bacterium | reverse complement strand
CAACCGGGGCGGCAACTGGGGGATGGTGAGGGCGAAGGTCCGCGAGACGCGCAGCAACGCGCGCTCCTGGTAGTCGACCGCCCGATCCGCGCGCGGCGATCGCGCCTCCTCCAGTGTCCCTCCGCCCGACTCCGCCATGCGCGGCCTCGCCCATCCGGCTCGGCGAAAGGATAGCGCCCCGGAGCGATGGCGCGTCCATCCGCCGTTCAGCGGC
The DNA here is from genome assembly GCA_009840715.1 of Gammaproteobacteria bacterium. Taxonomy (GTDB): domain Bacteria; phylum Pseudomonadota; class Gammaproteobacteria; order Pseudomonadales; family Azotimanducaceae; genus VXNE01. The sequence goes on along the minus strand of VXNE01000068.1, from coordinate 8,589 downwards.
GGTTCAGCGGGGACAAGGCATCGTGTGCCCGTTGAGACGGCGCCGAGCGCGTCGAACGCCCTGTCCTGGAGGAACGATGATGGATGCAACGAACCCCAGACTCGCCGGTGCCCTGGTGGCCACCGTCCTTCTCGGCGCCGCCTGCGCCACGCAGCCCGTCGCGACGGGGACGGCGGTAGCGCCGATGACCGTCGACGAGATCCTGGCGAGCGCCCCGGCGCCGGAGCACGACCCCGGTTCCGCCAACTGCCTGCACCGCGAAGCCTACACGGACATCGAGGTGATCAATTCGGAACTCCTCCTCTTCCACGGCCGCAGCGACAGGCTGTGGCTGAACCGGCTGGGCCAGTCCTGCACGGGATTGCGCATGGACCACACCCTGGCCCTGGACATGCGCAATGGCCGACTGTGCCATCTCGACACCGTCAGCGGCGTGGACATGCTCGGCGGACACTACCTGCCGGGCGCCCGGTGCAGCCTCGGCAAGTTCGATCCGGTGTCCCCGGAACAGGCGGACCTGCTCAAGGCGGAGTTGTCGCGTTAGCGTCAGGGCCCGCCGCCGAGCCAACGCGTAAGCGAGACCGTCAACGCCCAGGCGCGCGCCTCCTCGAAGCCGTTCCGGTTGCGGAAAGCAGGATCCGTGGCGTGGATCGGATGCCGGTCGTAGCGGCCCGTGTCCGACGTGCTCCCGATGACGGACCAGGTCAGCCGGGCGCCCAGCAGCGTGCGCTCGCCCAGCGCGTAGTCGGCCCCAGCGTGCACGCGCCAGGTCACGACGGAGTCGGAGTGATCCTCTTCCTGCGCAGCCGCATAGTGGGACAGCGGCGGGTCGTACGCGGGCGGCGTCTGCGACGTGTCCCGGTACTCGGCCACGAAGCCGAGTCCCTTGACCGTGATGTACGCCTGGCCGACGCCGACACCGACATAAGGCGTGACGCTCCCGCCGATCGGGGGCAGGTCCCGGAACAGATCGACAGACACCGTACGCGTCACGGCGTCGTCGATCAGGGCCATCGCGTCGACCGTTACCGTGCTGTCCGCGGTGGCTCGCGGCGCACCGTCGAGATACGCGATGTCGATCAGTTCCTGCTCGAGCGCGTTCCGTTGCCAGCCAACCGCAGTCTCGATGCGGAAACGTCCTAACCGGCGCCCGATACCGAGGCGCAGGGCCGGTCCCGCGTCCGCGTCGATGTCGTAGGTCCAGCGATACCCGGCAATGGCGGGCCGCGGGACCTCGTGGAAACAGGCGTCCGTCGGGTAGCAGGTGGACTCGCGATTCGACCCGTTCTGGTCCATCCCGGCACGGGACACCGCACCGGCGGCCGCGGACACGTACCAGTCCGCACCGTTCGCCGGCGCGGAAAGAAAAGAGCCCCCGACGCAGAGAACCCAGACGTTCAGGAGCCGCCGCATACTTGCCTCCCCATTGCGCGCTACAGGTCGATCCGGAAGCCGAGCCGGATACGGTACACGGACCGTGCCGCGGTCGGGAACGCCGCGGAGACGTCCCGGAAGCTGTTGAACCGGTACACGCAGTCGCCCTGACCCCGGCAGTGCGTCCGGGACGCGTCGCCCGTGAGCGCCGCCGCACCTTCGACCCCGAGCGACGCCAGGTCCGCCGCCGAGACGAGGTCCGCGCGGACGATCGCCGCCTGCCCGAACAGCGGCCCGGCATCGTACGCGCCCCACTCGTCGTTGAGCAGGTTGAGGACGTTCTCGATGTCGAGCACGAGGCTGGCGCGGTTCTCCCCGACCCACCGGCGCAGGGCCGGGATGCCCGGCAACTCAAGGCGCACGCGGAGGTCCCACACGTGGTTCCAACCCGCGTCCGCGGAATACGGCGCGTGGATGCCGGAGTCGATGTCGTGGCGGTCGAGATACCCGAAGAAGGCGTCCTGGTCGAAACCCGGGCCGTACACGACGCGCGGGTCCTCGCGGCCCGCGGGCACGTACAGCGGGTTGTTGTCGTACGGGCTTTCCCCGGCGCCGGCGCGGCCGAACAGCGCGTTGCCGCGGTCGACGTCGAACGTGTAGGTGAAGCGGTCGCCGGTCCATCCCCTGGCGAAGAGGTCGGCGCGCACTCGGAATCCACGGCCGAACGCGCGCTCGTAACCCAGGTTCAGCTTGACCGAGTGGGTGGTCTCGTACGGAGAGGTGCGGGCCGACGGACGGTTGCGGTCGGCGTCGGCGATGCCCCGCCAGTTCGAGATGCCGCGTGACGACAGCCCCTCGGTGACCGCCTCGACGTCCTGCCACGCATAGCTCACCTGGAAGTCGAAGCCCGAGTCGTAGCGCTTGCCGAGGGCGGCCGTCAGGATCGTGGCCGTGCCCTCGTCGTGGTTGCCGAGCGCCACGAGATTGAGGATCCGCAGAGCGTCGAGGTCCGCATAGATCGCGCGGCCGTCGGGCGCGACGCCCGTGGGCTGGGCCGCCGCCAGGTGCGTCTGCGCGAGGTTGGTCCAGAGGAAGCCGTCGCCGGTCCAGGTGACGAGGGCCTGCGCCGTCAGCGAGTAACCGGTACCGAGGTCCAGGGCGCCGAGGACGAGGTCGAGTTCGCGCTCGACGCGCAACGACGCCTTCCAGTCCGACGGCGCCCGGAAACCCCGCCCGATCGCGTCGATCGCCACCGGGTTGCCCGCGGCAACCGCGGTGCGCAACTCGGGCGGGACCGTGGTCGGGGAAACCTCGTTCGCCGTGACGCGTGCGAACACCGTCGGCGCCTGGAACACGTTGGACGTCCAAACCTTCGGGTCGCCGCCCGAGAACCGTCCCACACCGCCGGTCACGACGGTGCGGGGCAGGCCGGTCCAGCGGAAGCTCAGGCGCGGCATCACGAGATCGAGGCCGTCGAGGCCCCGGTCGGTGCGGATGCCGTAGGTGTCGGCGACAGGCTGGTTGAACGCCGGCGGATCGTCCTGGCTGAAGCGCTCGTAGCGGAGTCCCGCGGTAATCTGCAGGTCGGGCCGGACCTGCCAGGTGTCCTGCACGAAGAGAGCAGTCTTGCCGTAGTCCCACGCCGCGGCGCCGTCGTCGACGTCGTTCGACGGCACGTTGACGTAGTCGACCCGCGCCGTGCGACTCGTGATGGCGGCGAAGTCGCGGAACACGAACCGCCCGTTCGAACTCGGCAGGAAGAGGTTGAAGAGGTCGAAGGACTCGTACTCCCCGCCGATCCGCACGACGTGGTCGCCGATGAGGTAGTCGAGCGCCCCGAAGAGCTGCAGGCGCCTGTCGTCGTAGGCGTTGGCGTGCCGGAACCGGTCGCAGCCGGCAATCAGGTCAACCGCGCCCGTCAGCAGGCCTTCGAGGGGCGTGCCGACGAGGCTGGCCGCGTCGAGGTTGTCGAACTCCAATGCCCCGACGCCCTGAGCCCTGCAGTTCTGGCCGCGCTCGAACGTCTTGAGATTCGCCCGCAGCGTGGTCGACGCGCGATCGTTCCAGTCGGAGAAGAGCTGGACGGTGTAGGCAGTGAGGTCCACGGGCACACCGATCCACGCCGAGGCCAGCCGATCCGCGGCGACGGACGTCCCGGTCTCCTGGCTGCGCTGATAGGTCCACGACGCCCGGTGCGCGTCGCCCGCGTTCCAGTCGAGCTTGACGAGCGTGCGTTCGGATGTCTCCGGGGTCGCCGCGGACGCGGGTCGTCCTCCAGGGTCATAGCCGTAGACGTCGCGCACGACGCCGCGCAGGGCCTCAAAGAAGCCGGGCCGGATGCCGCGGCTCGCATCGAACGCGGCGAAGTCGACCGGCGTCACGGCCTCGAACTCGTCGTAGGACACGAAGACGAAGAGCCGGTCGGTGACGAGCGGGCCGCCGAACGAGACGCCGTATTCCTTCTCCTCGAAGACGGCCGGCCTGAAGGTCCTGTCACCGTCGTAGGTGTCGCCGACCTGGTCGTGGTCGTGGAAGTAGTAGAACGCCGCCCCGTCCCACTCGTTGGTGCCCGACCTGGTGGTGATGTTGACGAGGCCACCGGTGAACCCGGAGGCGCTCACCGAGTAGTCGGACGCGACCAGCGATGCGGACTCGATGGCGTCCAGGTTGATGGGCGAGCGGCTGGTCGCGTAGGTGCTCGAGCCGAGGCCGAAGTCGTCCTGCTGCAGCGAGCCGTCGATGGCGAGCCCGTTGAAGCGCGGGTTGACGCCCCCGACGGAGAGATTCCCCTCGCCGGCGGACTGGGCCAGCGGGTCGCGCAGCAGCGTGCGGATCACGTCGCGCGTGACCGACGGCTGGTCGGCGATGTCGGCGGCCGTGTAGACGGATCCAACCCCATTGTTCAGGTCCCGCGGCGAGACGGGGGGCGCCGCCGTGACGACGACTTCTTCGATCTCGAGCGGCAGCAGGGTGACCGCCAGGGGCGCCTGCGTGCCGGGCCGGAGGGCGGCGAGCGCGACGCTGCGGTCGCGATAGCCGCTCCGGGCAATGCGTATCTCGTAGGGTCCCCCGACCCGCAGGCCAGACTGGTAGAAGGCGCCGTTCGCGGAGGAGACGGCCGTCCGCGTGGTACCCGAGGGGCGGTGCACGATCTCGATCCGCGCCTCCCCGACCGGCGCGCCGGCGGGCGCGCGGACATGGCCATGCAGCGTGGCGGCGGTGGTGTCCGCGATCGCGGCGGAAGCGGCGAACACGCCCCACGCACCGAGGAGGCCACGCATCCGTCGGATGGTGGACGCGTTCACGTCAGGGTTCCCCTTCCCGAGCGGCAAGGCGTGATGATCCATGCAGAGCCGTCGCCGATGCAACGGCGCCCAGGGCATTACAGTACGCTTGCAAGATGCGCAGACCAGGTCGCGGCCGACGCGCCGGAGTTCGATTGCCGTCGCCCTCGACCGGGTGCCCGCGGCCGGCGGTTCGCCGCGTCCACGCACATTGCCTGGCGGGATTGCTCGCTGCCGTCTGCTCAACGGTCACGGCTTCGGAGGCCGCCGAGGGGCATTCGGGCGAGGGCTTCATCGAAGAGATCGTGGTCATCGGCTCGCTCATCAAGCGGCGGACCGTCTACGACGGACGGGCGCCGATCCAGACCCTGGAAGCAGAGCTTTTCGAGTCCACCGGCGCCGCGCAGCCCGTGGACATCCTGAAGAACCTCACGGCCAACACCGGGTCCACCCTTGCCACCGAACAGAACTACCTCCAGGGGACCTCTCAGTTCAGCCTGCGGGGACTCGGGCTGTCCTCGACCCTGACGCTCGTCAACGGCCGTCGCGCCGGCGTAGCTCCGGTGTCCAACGACGTGGGGCACAGCTTCTTCGACATCAACACCTTGCCGCTGGCGATGATCGAACGGATCGAGATCCTCCGCGACGGCGCCTCGACCACGTACGGGTCCCAGGCGGTGGCCGGCGTCGCCAACGTGGTGACGCGCACCGGCTTCGAGGGCCTCGAGGTCACCGCGGGCTACCGGGAGTCCAGCAACCGGGCGTACGACCTGGGCTTCGCATCCGGGTTCGCCATCCCCAAGGGCCATGTCAACGTCTACGGCGCCTACTACCGGCAAGACGAGAACTTCCGCACCGACTTCGACTGGCTGGTCTCCCGCGCCGTCGACCCGGACGGCGACGGCGACATCGTCGACGGCTCCTTCGACTCGGGGCGCGGCTCGCCCGGGAGCCTGCGCCGGGCCGTGGCGAACGACGACGGCACCTTCTCCCCGTTCCAGGTGCACGGCCTCGACGCCCCGCGCTTCCCCGACCCGGACTGCAGGGCGGCGGGCGGTTACCCCAGCGGTTCGCTGTGCCGCATGGACTTCTCGGACCAGCGCACCAGCATCGCCGCCGAGCGCCGCACGCAGTTCTTCGCGGAAGCGGAGTTCGACCCGAGCGAACGGCTCTCCGTGTTCGCTGAACTCGGTTACTCCGACAACGCGGTGACCGACCGCGTCGGCAACATGCTGCTGTTCAACGGCAACGTCGAGCGCACCAACGAGTTCTTCGTGCCGGCCCACCACCCCTTCAACTTCTGGACGGATCCCGACGACGACGGCGTCCTCACCTACGTGCCGCCGGAAGAGTGGCGGCCCGGCCTCCACGAGGCCGTCGATCTCGGCTACTTCGGTCGACCCCTTGGCGCCGAGGCGAGCGCGGACAACGCGGGCCACGAGCGGCGCCGGTACGACAACCTGCGGGCGCTGCTGGGCGTCACCGCGCGACTCTCCGATACCTGGACGGGAACCGCGCACTTCACGCGCGCGCAGTCGAAGCTCGGCGTCGCGGCGGACCGTCACTGGGTGGCTGCGGAGTTCGCCCGCGTGCTCCTGGAGGGTCTGTGGAACCCCTTCGGCACGCGCCTGACCGCGCCGGAACTCGTGACGCCAAAGAACGCGGCGGACGACGCGTTGCCCACAGGCCTTCTCGGCAGGCGTGCCGCCAACGACGCCGCGACGCTGGCCCGCTTCAAGAGCACGCGGATCGAGAGCGCCGAAACGGTGCAGCGCGTGGCGGAGGTGGTGTTCTCCGGTGACCTTCCGCCCTTGCGCGGGCACGGCATGGCGCTCGCCTTCGGCGCGCAGCACCGGGCGCTGCGCTACGGGCTGACGCCTGACCCCTTGAACGCGGTCGGCGCCGGGCCCCGTGCGATCCGCGAGTTTCCCGCCCGGGCCGAACAGGAGGTCTGGGCCATGTTCGCCGAGCACCTGGCCACCTTCGGCAACATCGGCGAACTACAGCTCGCCGTGCGCCACGAGAACTACGACCGCGCCGGCCGGACCACCGACCCCAAGGTCGCCGCGCAGGCGTTCGTCACGGACTGGCTCTCGCTGCGCGGATCCTGGGGCACGTCCTTCCAGGCGCCCAGCGTGTTCCAGACCGCGGGCAACAGGGCGGTGCGGACGCTCAGCGACCCGTTTCGTTTCGACGGGCAGGGCCGCGGGCAGTGCACCGTCGACGCCGCCGGGGTGATCGTCGACCGGGGCGACAACTTCGCCATGAGCGCGGTGCTGCGGGGCGGGACGCTCCGGCCCCAGTCGGCCCGGCTCGCGAACTTCGGCCTGCTGCTGCAGCCCAGCATGGACAGTGGGGTCAGTCTCGATTACTGGACCATGCACTACCGCGACGTCATCGCCCAGCGGCGCAGTTTCCAGGCCATCCTGGACGACGACTGCCGCGACGACGGCCGCCCCAACGACGTGAGGGTGCAGCGCGATTCCTCCGGGCAGCTCAGCGTGGTGACCACCGACTACGAGAACGTCGCGCGGGTGCGAACGGAGGGCATGGACCTGAACGCCTACTACGACATCGACGCACCGTTCGGCCAGCTACGCCTGAGCGCCGATGCGACGCTGCTGACGAAGTTCGCGGTCGACGCGGCCGGTGGCGGATTCGAGGACAAGCTCGGCACCCGCAACGACACCAACGGCTTCGGTCCGACGCCGGAGCTGCGTTTCAACCTGGGACTCTCCTGGGTCCACGGCCGCCACGGCGCGAACGTGACGCTACGCCACATCGACGCCTACCGGAACGACGAAGTGGCGTCGTTGCCCGAGATCGACGCCTGGACCACCGTGGACGTCCGCTATGCGTACAGTTTCCCCGGTCCGTTCGGCGGCGAGGCGACCGTCTCCGTGGGGGCCAACAACGCGACGGACGAGGATCCGCCGCCCCTGCCCAGCGGGCGCGACGGATCGCAGCGATACAACCTCCGGCCCGGTTTCGACGGCTTCGTGCACGACATCAAGGGCCGCGAGTTGTACGTCAGGTTTCGTTGGCGGTGGTAGGGCCCCTGCCTCACCGGCACGGCGAACGCTCGGGGTGCAGCGAGTAGGTCTCGACCGCGTACCCGCCAGCCGACATCACGACGCGCATCGTCTCGCCGGCCGCCAGGTCGACCGGGATGGTCGGACCAAGTTCGATCACGTCGGTTCCGGCGCCCAGGTGCATCTCCGTGCGCGACTCGCAGATGACGGCGTTCGAGACGTTCTCGACCGTGCCCCGGAACACGCCCACCGCCGCGTCGTACGCGAAGTGGAACGCCTGGTCTCCGATCGTGTTAGCGTAGGCGTCGGTGAGCGGGATCGGGGGGCTCGACTCGTCACCGCTCTCATCGCCGCCCTCCGAGCCTTCGCCGGATCCCTCGCCGCCGGAGCCGTGCTCGCCACCTCCCTCGCTCCCCCCGCCGCCTTCACCGCCGTCGCCGGACGGTGCGCTCGAGCATCCGCTCGTCTCCACGGCAACGGTCCAGTTCGTGAACTCCGCGTGCGCCGGGAGCTCGATCTCGGAGCGGCCGAACCGCGACAGGCCCGCACGTTCGACCGGTTCTCCGGCGAGGCCGTCCAGCGTCACCCAAGCGCGCACGTCGCACACCGCCTGCGTCCCCTCGTTGCGCAACCGGCCGACGAACAGGGCCCCGTCGAGGTGCACCGCCACCTCCGTGTCGCCGAGGATGCCGGCGAAGCTCTCGTCACCGGCGAGCGGCACGGACTCGTAGGCGCCGAGGCTCATACCATCGCTCACAAACTCGCCGCCACCGCCTCCGTCGCCGGTCCCGCCATCGTGGCCGCCACCCTCGCCGCCCTCGGCCTCTTCCCTGCCTTCGCCACCGCCGCCGGAACCACCACACCCGGCCAGTACGAAGCTGAACAACACCAGATAAAAC
>VXNE01000506.1:4071-8813 GCA_009840715.1 Gammaproteobacteria bacterium | reverse complement strand
GCCCGTATCTCGCGGTTGTCCGCCGGCGAGAGGGTCTTGAGGGGGGCGAGCAGGTCGTCCGCGAGGTTGCGGTAGGCCGTCTGGAAGGGGTCGATGTCGCGCGGGACGGTGTCCTCGTAGGCGTACGAACTGGCCAGCGCCTCGTAGTCGCGCTCGAACCACTCCTGGCCGCGTGCGTCCACGGCGCGGGCACGGAGCTTCAGGCTTTCCCCGTCGGAGTGTTCGATCGTCGCGGCCACCGTGAGGTCGACCGCGTGCGTCGCGCGCGGCACCACCCGGACGGCGCCCCAGTTGCCTGTGGACTGGAGGAGGTTCTTGAAGAAGAACGCCATGTAGTTGCCCTCGGCGCGCCGCACCTCGGGCTGGATGTTGAGTGCGATCTGCTCGTCGTACTCGTCGGGCACGTTGGCGTCGAACACCGCGACGCCGACGTCGAGCAGCCGTTCCTCTGGAATGTTCCCGCCGAGTTGCTCGGGCGGTGTCATGTCGACGACCCGCACGGTTTCGCTGACGCAGCCGGCGAGCGCCGCGCCGAGCAGGAACGGGAGGTATCGGGTCAGGTGCGGCACGGATCGCATGGCCTGAGTCTGTCGGATTTGTCGCGTCGATGCCACCGGGCGTGCCGGGCTACTCGGGCGGGCTAAGGGGCGGCGGTCAGCCGTCCCGGCAGCGCCGGTACTCGTCCCACAGGGCCTCGCGCAACGCGTCGTCCGTCTCCGCCATCGCGGCTTCGCGCAACTGGCGGCACACCACGTCGTCGTCCCGCGCGTCCGCGACGTCGGGCGGCACGGGCGCGGCGGGCGCCGGTATCGCGCGCGGCGCGGGTCTGCCCGGCTGGCGGCCACCGCCTTCGGGCATAGCGCCGGGCGCGGGCGGCCCCGGTACGCCCTTCGCTTGTTCGGACTGCTCCGCGTCTGACTCGCCGCCGCTCGGCAGGCCGGCGCGCCCGGTCTGTCCGGCGGTCTCGTTGCGGCGCGCGTACACGTCGGCCCGTTCGGCCAGGATCTGACCGTCCAGGACGCCGATCGCCTCGTCGAACTCGCCCTGTGCGCCCGGGCCGCCGCCGGGCGACCGGCGCGCGTCGTCGTCCTCGCCCTCGGTGCCGGGCTGCCGCGTGCCGCCGGCGGGCCGCCCATCCCCGGGATCCTCGTTGCTCGACTCCCAACCGTCCTCACCAGGGGGGCCGCCGGGGCGGGGGTCGGACGGGTCCTCACCCGAGGGCAGACCGCCCGCTGGCCTCCCGGGCTCCGTTCCGGACGGGTCACCACCCGGACGTCCGCCGCCGGGATCCGCGGGGACACCTTGCCCGTCTGGCTGCCCCGGCGTTGGGATGATGGCGCCATCCTGGTTCCGATCCCCGGCCTGGCCGCCCTCGGCGCCCTCCTGTCCGGGCAGCGACGGGTTCGACGAGTCCGCCGACTGCTCGGACCCGGGCAGCGACGGGTCGGAACCCTGCCGGTCCGACGATTGCGGTGGCGTCGGGATGGTCGGATTCGAGGAGTCCGAGCCGGTCGACGAGTCGGACGACTGGCTGGGGGGCCTCGGCATAGACGGCTGCGAGGGTCGCGGGATCGACGGACTCGACGGGCTCGGCATTGACGGCTGCGACCGGCTCGGCGGGCTCGGCATGGAAGGACTCGGCATCGACGGTGATGGCGTCGACGGAGATGGCATCGACGGGGACGGTTGGGACGGAGACGGCATCGATGGAGACGGCGTCGACGGCGAGGGCCGGGACGGGGACGGCATCGACGGCGACGGCATGGATGGCGACGACGGACTCGGCGGGCGCGGCGGCGGCGGCATGCTGACCGGCGACGAGCAGGCCGCGACGCAGAGGAGTGCCGACCAGCCGACGCACTTCCACCCGACGACCCGGGCGCGGGCTACGTAACGGTTGGCTTGGACCCCGGAAGTGTGCTTCATGGTCAGGGTCTTTGTTCGGCCTCGGCGGTCATCATACGGAACGGCCCGTTGCGTCGCCAACGTGGGCCTGAACGGCTCCTGAACGGCGCGGCCGCCGTCAGGTCTCGTCCGCTTCCTCCGGAACGTACACGAACCGGTACTCGACGGGCACTTCCGCCGCGGCCACCGGTTCGGCGTCGACGAACGCCGGTCGATATCGGGCTCGGCGCACGAGCTTGCGCAGCCGGAAGTCCATGAGGCCGGCAGGCTCCGAGCGGACGGTGTCGAGTTCCTCCACCTTGCCGCGGTCGCTCACGGCGAGGGCGAGTTCCACGATGCCCGTCTGCGGCTCTCTGCGCACATCGCTCGGCAGCTTCGGGTTCGGCGGGAAGGGCAGGTACAGGGGCGTCGGTGCCGCGAAGGTCGCGTCGCGTCGCGCCGTGTCCTCCTCGAGGAGCTGCCACACGCGTTCGTAGAGTGCGAAGGCGCGTTCGTATTTCTCGAACAGCAGGTACCAGTCGGCGAGTTCCAGCATTCCGTCGGCGATGTCGACGTTCGTGGAGTCGGGATTCTCCTGTTGGAGATTGATCACGGTGATGAGCGCGCGTTCCCCCGGTGCGAAGTTGTTGACGTCGACGGCCCGGTTGCGGTTGGTGTCGCGGTACGACGCCATCGCCGCCCGGTTGCGCGTGGCGCTGACGTTGCGTGGAAAGCGCTCGTCGCGAAACGTGGCCGCCACGCCGCGCAGCGCCCGGATCATCCGCGGGTCGCCTGACGGAAACTGGCTCGCGGCGATGGTGACGACGCGGTCGAAGAGGCGGCGCGCGGAGAACACGCGGTGATTCTCCTGGTGCCATTCGGCCAGCGTGAACAGCCCGGGTACGAGCCTCGCGTCCTCGCGGCCGTACGCGCGCAGCAACACGCTGAACGCGTAGCTGTGACGGGCGTCCGCCGCCACGCGGTCGCCCATGGTGGCGTGCACGACCGCCTCCCGGTAGACGACGTCGACCTGGTCGGGATCGAACAGGCCTCGGTTGACCCGCGCGACGTGCAGGGCGCGATCGTAGGCCGCGAGCGCTCCGGGGCCGTCGCCCATGCCGAGCAACGCGTCGCCGAGCAGCGTCAGCGGGCGCTTGAGCACGAGACCGTAGCGTCCCGACGTTTCTTCGACCTCTTCGACCAGCGCTTCGGCGGCGGTGGCGGCGTCGGCGAACTCGCCGGCGGTGAGCTGGACCTCGATGCGGCTTGTGGGATCCTCGGGTTCGAGCGCCTCCTGGATCGTCTCGTCGCTCGCGGAGGCGGCGTCTTCGAACTCGCCGGCGGTGAGCTGGACCTCGATGCCGCTTGCCGGATCGTCGGGTTCGGGCACGTCCTGGATCGTCTCGTCCGTCGCCGAGGCGGCCAGGGCGAGGCTCGCTACCAGCGTAGCGGCGCGACGATTCATCTGGAGTGCTTGACCTCCGCCATGGCGCGAGCCCTTACCTGCTCGGTTGGTCCGGGGAGTGTCCTGCCCGTCGCCGGGAGAGTCAAGACGACGGACGCCGCCGGTCCCCGGGGCTATCATCGCCGGCAGGCGCCGCCAGGGCCGGAACCGGGAACGATGCCCGACGTCCAGTACGAAATCGATGCCACCGGGCTCGTCTGCCCGGAGCCGCTCATGATCGTGCGAAACCGCGTGCGCGAGATGCTCCCCGGGGAGCGTGTCCACGTGGTGGCCACCGATCCCTCCACGACACGGGACTTCCGCAACTTCTGCCGCTTCCTCGGGCACACGCTCGAGGAACTCGGCGCGACGGGGGAGCGCCTGGAGTTCGTCATCGAGAAGGGCAGCTAACCCTTGCCTGAACGCTGCGACGCGGTGGTGATCGGAGCCGGAGTGGTGGGGCTCGCCGTCGCGCGCGCACTGGCCCTGGCCGGCCGGGAAGTGCTCGTGCTCGAGCGGCACGAACTGATCGGTTCGGAGACCAGCAGCCGGCACTCGGAGGTGATCCACGCGGGCATCTACTACCCCACGGGTTCCGTGAAGGCGCAGACCTGCGTCCGCGGCAAGGCGTTGCTGTACGACTACTGCGAGACCCACGCGGTCCCCCACGCCCGGCTCGGCAAGATCATCGTGGCGACCCGGGAGGAGCACTTCGAGACCCTGCGGGGCTATCGCGCGCAGGCGCGGAAGAACGGCGTCGGGGAACTGCCGTGGCTTGACGCGCGTGAGGTATCGGAACTCGAACCCGCCGTGCGGTCGCTCGGCGGGATCTACTCCGAGAGCACCGGCATCGTCGACAGCCACGCCCTCATGCTGAGCCTGCAGGGGGAGCTGGAGGCCCATGGCGGGGTGGTCTCGTTGTGCACGGAGGTGACGGGGCTGCGCCGCCACGGCGACCGCGTAGGCGTGGCGTGCGGGGACTACGAACTGTCGGCGGCGACGGTCGTCAACTCCGCCGGACTCTCCGCGCCGACGCTAGCGGAAGCGTTCCGTCCGGGGTACCGGCGCTTCTTCGCCAAGGGCCACTACTACGCGCTCTCCGGGACGAGCCCGTTCAAGCACCTGGTCTATCCCGTGGCGGAGTCAGGCGGGCTCGGCGTCCACGTCACCCTGGATCTCGCGGGACAGGCCCGTTTCGGTCCCGACGTGGTGTGGATCGAGAGCGCGGACTACGACTTCGAGTCGGCCGGCCGGGACCGCTTCGTCGAAGCCATCCGCCGCTACTACCCCGGGCTCGACGAGGAGCGCCTGCACCCGGGATACACGGGCATCCGCCCGAAGATCGTGCCCGCCGGCGCGGCCGCGGGGGGCGTTGAGTTCCAGGGGGCGGCGCACCAAGGGGTACACGGCCAGG
>VXNE01000506.1:0-4061 GCA_009840715.1 Gammaproteobacteria bacterium | reverse complement strand
ACGACCCCCCGGCTGCCGCGCGTGCCGCGCCCCCCGCGAGCGTCGGCTGACGCGCAGCTCGCGGCCCCGCCCGCGGGCCCCGGGGGCGGGACTTCGTGATCGAGGGGCCGGCGCAACATGGCGTACCCGGCCTGGTCAACCTGCTGGGCATCGAGTCGCCGGGAATGACGGCCGCGCTCGCGATTGCCGAGCGGGTCGTGGCGCTTGTGGCCTCGTGAGTGCCCCGATCGCTGAGACCGCGATCGGGGTGGTTCAGTCTGCCCAGTTCGTCATTGGGGGCGCTCGCCGGGAAGAGTCGACCGAACGGCATCGGCGAGGGACGAGGCGGCGGCAAGGAGCCCGCCGAGGCTGTTGTCGTCGATGGCGACGATGGTCGCGTGCTGCTGTTCCTCCGCCATCCGCTTGTCGGTCGTGATGACGGTCGTGAAGCCCTCCCGCTCCGCCTCGGCGAGAAGCTCGTTGTCCCGGAGCGAGCGCCAGTTGTGATAAACGGCGGACTCGACAGGGACACCGCCGAGTTGGTGCTTCGGCAGTTGGCGAAGGCGCGGCGACACCCCGACGTCAAGGAGAACCTTCACCCGCGGGTGTCAGGAGCGGGCGGCGCAGTTGGGATTGCGGGTTGCGGCGGCGCAGACGGCCGAGGCGCCCGCCCGCAGGACGGCAGTGGCCGCCCTGCGATCGACCTGGAAGTCTTGCAGGAACTCGTCCAGCGGCCGAACCAACGTCGGGAGGATACGCTCGGGGGTGCCGACGTTCGACGAAGGGGCCTCGCGGGCTCAGGACTGCCGATAACCCCGGAGGAAACGCTCCAGCCGCCCCATGGCGTCGGTCAACTCGTCCGGATGCGGCAGGAACACGATCCGGAAATGGTCCGGTTCGGGCCAGTGGAAGCCGGTGCCCTGCACGACGAGCAGCTTCTCCCGGCGCAGCAGGTCGAGGGCGAACCGCTCGTCGTCCACGATGCCGAAGCGTTCGGTGTCGAGCTTCGGAAAGAGGTACAGCGCCCCCTTCGGCTTGACGCAGCTCACCCCTTCGATGGCGTCGAGCAGGGCGTGGGCCTGGTCGCGCTGCTCGTGCAGGCGTCCGCCGGGCCCGACGAGCGCCTCGATGCTCTGCGTGCCGCCGAGTGCGGTCTGCACCGCGTGCTGCGTCGGCACGTTGGCGCAGAGGCGCATCGACGCGAGGATGTCGAGCCCCTCGATGTAGTCGAGGGCACGGTGACGGGCGCCGCTCAAGACCATCCAGCCGGTGCGGAACCCGGCCGCCCGGTACGCCTTGGAGAGCCCGTTGAAGGTCACCGTCAGCACATCCGCCGGGATCGACCCCGCGGGTACGTATTCCGCGTCGTCGTAGATGACCTTCGCGTAGATCTCGTCGGCGAACACAATCAGGTCCCGCGACTCGGCCCAACGCACGAGCTCCGTGATGCAGTCGCGGCTGTAGACGGCGCCCGTGGGGTTGTTCGGGTTGATGATGACGAGGCCCTTGGTGCGGCGCGTCGTGAGGTGCCGGACGTCGGCCAGGTCGGGCATCCAGTCGGACCCCTCGTCGCACCGGTAGTGCACCGGCACGCCGCCGGCCAGGCGCACGGCGGCCGTCCAGAGGGGATAGTCCGGGCTCGGCAGCAGGACTTCGTCGCCGTCGTCGAGCAGGCCCTGCATGGCCATCACGATGAGTTCGCTCGCGCCGTTGCCGATATAGACGTCGTCGACGTCGACGTCCGGGATGTCGATCTGCTGGCAGTACTGCATGACGGCCTTGCGAGCGGAGTACAGGCCGCGGGAGTCGCAGTACCCCTGGCTTGCGGGGAGGTTCCGCATGACGTCGCGCAGGATCTCCTCGGGGGCCTCGAAACCGAAGGGAGCCGGGTTGCCGATGTGCAGCTTCACCACGTGGTGACCCTCGTCCTCGAGGCGCTGGGCCTCCGCCGGCACGGGGCCGCGGATGTCGTAGTAGACGTCCGCGAGCTTGGTGGACTTCGCAAAGTGGCGGCGCCCGCGGGGAAGTTCCGCGATCCGTCCCGAGTCGACTACAGTGTCCTCGCTGCCTTGCACGGTCAATGCCCCTGAGCAAAAATCGCCTGTCGGCGGCGGCGGCGCATGTTACCAGCCGCGTCAAGCACCCGGGAGGAACCGCGCGGGATGGCCAGGATCGAGAAGACGGACGCGGAATGGCAGGCGGCGCTCACTGCCCGTGACTACGAGATCACCCGGAGGGCCGGGACAGAGCCGCCGTTCACCGGCGTCTACTGGAACACGAAGACGCCCGGCATCTACAACTGCAAGTGCTGCGACGCCCCGCTGTTCGATTCCCGCACCAAGTACGACTCCGGTTGCGGCTGGCCGAGCTTCTACCAGCCCATCTCGCCGGAGGCGGTGGCCACGCGGGAGGACAACTCGCTCTTCATGCGCCGGATCGAAGTCCTGTGCGCCGCCTGCGACGCCCACCTCGGGCACGTATTTCCCGACGGTCCGGCGCCGACCGGGCTGCGTTTCTGCATGAACTCCGCGTCCCTCGATCTCGAAGCGGAGTCCGAGGAGGCGCAGGAGGGCTGAAGCCGGCCGATGGCCGCGTGCGTCAGAACCCCGCCGCCATGCCCTCCTTGCGGTGGTCGGACGCCGCGCAGTAGCCGTCCGATACCCGCAGGATGAGTTGGGCGCCCCCGAACATGGCCGGATCCGCCGCCATCACCCGGTGCCCGCGGGCGGCCAGGTCGCTCGCGACCGCTTCGGCGAATCCCGCCTCGAGCGCCACCGAGTAGTCCGGGAGGACCTGCCAGCGCGGCGCGTCGGAGGCGGCCTGCGGGTTTTCCCCGAGGTCGAAGATGCGGTGCACCGTCTGCACGTGGCCCTGGTGCTGCATGTGGCCGCCCATGAAGCCGAAGCTCATGCGGGGCTCGTCGTTCTCGGTCACGAAACCGGGGATGATCGTGTGGTAGGGCCGCTTGCCACCGGCCACCCGGTTCGGATGGCCGGGAGCCAGGCTGAAGCCGTTCCCGCGGTTCTGCATGGCGATGCCCGTGCCGGGAATGACGACGCCGGAACCGAACCCCATGTAGTTGGACTGGATGAAGCTCACCATGCGGCCTTCCGCGTCCGCCGCGGTGAGCGTCACGGTGTCGTGGCTCACGGGCAGGGCCACGGGCGCCGGGGCGGACGCCGAAGCGCCGATGCTCCGGGCCGCGCGGGCGATGGAGCCGGGTTCGAGCAGGGCTTCCGGCGGGGTGGTCATGGCGCGTGGGTCCGCGAAGTGGTCGAAGGCGGCGCGTATCGCGATCTTCATCGCCTCGAGCTGCCGATGTACGGACTCGGCGCCGTTCGGCGGCAGGCCGGCCAGGCCGACGTGGCCGAGAATCGCGAGCGCGATCTGCGCGGCCAGTCCCTGCCCGTTCGGCGGGATCTCGTGGACGGTGACGCCGGCGTAGTCCTGTGCGATGGGATCCACCCAGTCGGCGGTGTGGGCAGCGAGATCGCCGCGCGTCATCGCGCCGCCTTCCGCGGCCGCCGTGTCGGCGATGGCGTCGGCCAACGGCCCCCTGTAGAACGCTTCGCCGCGCGTCCCGGCGATCGACTCCAGCGTGGCGGCGAGTTCGGGCCGGGCGAAGCGTTCGCCGGCCTCGGGCGCGCGCCCCTCGGGAGCGAAGTGGGTCAGGAAGTGCTCGAACTCCGCGTACGTCTCCAGCGCGAACCGCCAGTGCCCGGCGGTGATGTGCCCGACCTGGAAGCCGTCGCGCGCGTAACGTATCGGCTCGGTGAAGAGTGCCTCGAAGGGAAGAGCGCCGAATCGCTCGGAGAGGACCACCCACGCGCTCACCGCGCCCGGCACCGTGACGGTGTCCCAACCCTGGATAGGCATCTGCGTCCGTCCGGCAAAGCGGTCGGCGTCCCATGCGGCGGGGGCGCGGCCCGACGCGTTGAGACCGTGGAGGCGCTCGCCGTCCCAGACCATGGCGAATGCATCGCTGCCGACGCCGTTCATGTTCGGCTCGACGACCGTAAGCGTGATGGCCGCCGCCAGGGCGGCATCGACCGCGTTGCCGCCGCGCCGGAGCGCCTCGATGC
>VXNE01000505.1 GCA_009840715.1 Gammaproteobacteria bacterium | reverse complement strand
GGGGTGTTAGGTGGTGCAATGACGCTTTATTGTGCCCCTTCGGGGCCTAGGATCCCAACCTAATAGACCCCCTTTTCTCGCGCGTTCCCCCCCGCCCCACAGGTCCGCCGCGACCTGGCCGAACGGCGAGCCCGACACCAGGTCGCGGTACATGGGCCGGGCCTCGGGGTTGGCGTTCTCGACGAAGAGGATGTCCTCTCCTTCCGTGTTGCCCACGGCGATCGGCCCGGGGTGGGCGACCGACCACCAGAAACACGCGTTCAGCTCCGTGAGCAGCGCCGCATCCACCAGCCCCGGCAGCTTGACGATGCCGTCCTCGCGCAGGGCGCGCTTCTGGTCTTCGGTTACGTGGTAGGGCATGCGGGTTCTCTTGGCTGTGCGTGAACTCGAGACGGGACGGGACGAGCCCGTCCCCTACACGTACCGCCCGTGGCGCTCGAGCACCTCGATCTTGTAGCCGTCCGGGTCTTCGACGAAAAAGAACCGGGCGAGCAGCCCGCCGTCGCGGTGCAGCTCGCTGACGGGCCGGGGGCCAAAGCCTTCCGCCTCGAAGCGTTCCCGCTCCGCCGCGCAGTCGTCGACCACCAGGGCGACGTGGCCGTAGCCGCTGCCGTGGGTGTAGGCGCCCTCCTGGTCCCGGTTCCAGGTCAGCTCGATCTCGAAGTCGTTCTCGGGGTTGCGCAGGTAGACCAGGGTGAAGTCGTCGAAGTCCAGCCGCTCGGCCACCTTGAGGCCGAAAGCCCGGTCGTAGAAGTCGATCGAGCGGTCCAGTTCCTGCACGCGGATCATCGTGTGAATGGCCTTTGCCATCGGCGCTCTCCGGGGGTGGTGGGAGGGCGATTATTGCCACGATTCGCAGGCGCGCGCAAACCGCCTCGGACCGGCTCGAAACCGTTCGAGTTAGCTTGCTACAGCGGGGGTTTTGGGGTAGATAGGAGGTTCAGTAGGGGGAGACTACGAGCATGCTTAGGAGAGAGATTTGGAGGCTGCCCGTAGCGGGCCTGGCCTCGGTACTGATCTTCCTGTTCCCGGTGGGCGCTGCGAACGCAGAGGAAGGGGACGACCCCGGCGCGTCGAGGGTGATCGAGGAGATCCTCGTCACGGCCCGGAAGCGGGAGGAGAGCCTCCTGGAGATTCCCGAGTCGCTCGCCGTCATCACCGGCGAGAGCATCGACCGGGGCAACATCAAGGCGCTCTCGCAGATCGGGTTCCAGGTGCCCAACCTGAACCTGTCCATGCGCCTCGACGGCTTTCCCAACGTCTCCATCCGGGGATTGGGATCCTTCGGCAACACCCAGGGCGTGGGGTTCTACCTCGACGACACCCAGATCTTCTCGGATGCGTCATCGCGGTTCGGGGACCTGGAGCGGATCGAGGTCCTGAAGGGACCGCAGGGTACGCTCTACGGGGGCAGCAACGTCGGCGGCGCGGTCAAGTTCGTGAGCGTGCGGCCGAACTCCGAGGAAGCCTCCGGCAAGATCAAGGTGCTGGCCGGCGAGCAGGGCACGATCGACGGAGAAGTGCACGTCAACCTGCCCCTGGGTGATGGCGGATGGGCGATGCGCGGGTTCGTCTTTGGCGCGTCGGACGACGGCTATTTGAAGAACACGAACCCACCGCGTGCGAACGGCATGCGGCGAAGCGGATCGTCGGAGGTCGGCGCAGTGGAAGAGGCGGGAGGACGCGTTTCCCTCGCTGGACCGCTCTCGGAGCGGCTGTCGTTCTACGGTTCGTTCCGTTACAACGAGTACGACGGTCCGAACAACACCTGGGTACGGGAACTCGATCCCCACAACCTGCGGCATCCCAACGTCGTCAACAACTCGATCGCGGGCAAGCACGAGCGCGACACGAAGGCCGGCCTGATCGAGCTCACCCTGGAACTCGACGGCATGGACGTCCTGTGGCTGAGTTCGTACACGGACACGTTCAGCAGCCGGTACACCGACATCGATATCCGCGAGGAGTACCTGTTCGACCTGCTGCGCCCCGAAGACATGATGGTGACGACCCACGAGCTGCGGTTCACCTCGACGGGCGAAGGCGCATTGGAATGGACCGCGGGGATCTACCATTCGAAGTTCGAAGAGGAAATGAACGCCTACATCTGGTGGTTCGACACCGTCGCGAACCCCGACGGAACCTACTCGGGCAACGCGGCTTTCCTGTTCGGTAGCGAGGATGTCTCCGGACACTGGTGGGGGGACGTCCCCGACCCGGCACGGGAACTCATGTCCGTGCGGACGCCTGCCGAGTTGCGTAACCGGGACAAGACGCACATGGCCGCGTTCGCGAGCCTCTCTTACACGATCGACGAGTGGGAGTGGGGACTCGGCCTGCGAGTCGACGAATGGGAGAACAAGACCGTAAACCGAGACGCGCAAATCGCGAACGATCAGGGGGACACGGAGATCATGCCGCGGTTGTCCCTCACGCGGTGGCTGTCCGAGGAGGCAATGCTCTATGGGCTGATCGCCTGGGGTTACGAGCCCGGCGGGTTCAACCTGACGAGTTTTCTGGACGGATCAGGGCTGATCCCGTTCGGGCGCGAGGAGGCGGTCAACTACGAGGTCGGCTGGAAGGGTCGTTGGGCCGACGGGCGGGCGACAGCCTCCCTGGCGGCGTTCTTCATCGACTATGAGGCCCGCCAGATCGAGTACCACCTCGTGCAGGCGGATGGCACGGCGATCGAGGCCATCACCAACTTCGGCGACTCCGAACAGTATGGGATCGAGGCGGATCTCTCCGTCAAGGTCACCGACGAACTCACCGTGTCGCTCGTCGCCGGGACGATCGAGGCGGAATGGATCGACGCCCAGTTCGACCCGGGAGACGGCAGCGGGATTCAGGACCTGTCGGGTAACTCGCCCCCCGTCACGCCGGACTTCAGCTGGGGCGCGACAGTCGACTACCGTCGGCCGATCAACAACCGCGTCGAGTTCATCGCGGCGCTGCAGATCAGCCATAACGGGGAGTACGAGGGACTGCAGGCGTGGAACCCGGTCACCAACCCGAGTTTCACCCTGGTCAACGGCCAACTTGGATTCCTCTGGGAGAACATGGATCTCATGCTTCACGTGGAGAACCTCACGGACGAGGGGTACTACAACGACGTGCAGCACTTCATCAACGGGCACGACCTCGTTGGCGTCCTTGGGGGACCAGGGGCCATCGTGATCGGGACGCTCGGCCAGCCCAGGCTGACGACGTTGAGCCTGAGCTACTACTTCTAGAGGAGGTCTCCGGATAGCAAAGGGGTCGCACCGCAGAGCGGGGCGACCCCTTCTTCTCCGGAAGGCCCGCGAGCCGCGCGGCCCCGGCCGGAGCCGGGCGCGCGCGGGCGCGGGCTGCTATCCCTAGCTACGCGTTCCAGGCCTCGTAGACCTGCTCCCACCCCACGAGGGCGACGGTGTTGCCGTCGTCGTCGATGAAGTTGAGCGGGCCCATGAACGTCATGTAGAACTCGCTGTCCTCGTCGAACTCGGTATGGTCGTGCTGGGCGTTGCACGCCTCGTAACCGTACCCGGGGGCAACCGCCGTCTCGCCGCCCCCCGCGTCTCCGCCGCGCACGTGCATCTTGCCCTTGGTGAGGTAGTACTCGCCGGGCCCCATGTGGATGTGCTTGGCGAACGACGAGCCCTTCTTGCAGTCAAAGACCGCCGTCCAGGCGCCCGCCTCCGGGGAGACGTGCAGCAGTTTCCACTTGATGTCGCCCTGGCACAGGCCCTCCGGGAACTGCACCCAATCCACCTCGTCCAGCTGGACGTAGTCGCCGCTGGCCTTTTCTGCCACGTTAGCCATTTCTCCTCCGCTCCTCTCGATGGCGGCATGCGCCGCCGAACAAGAACCCGACTACCGCCGCGGTAGCGGCGAGAGTCGACCCCACACCAAGTGTCTACCCGGTTTTTCCACAGGTCAAATCGTCCATGCGCCGATCGCGGTCGGTGGTAGGGTCGTAGGGGCGGCCCGCGTGGCGGAGCCGGTGCGAGTTATCCGGTCACCGCGACCTGGCCGTCCCCGTCAATGCGCGCCGGCCGACCGCAGAACTCCTCCCGGACCATCGACTGCATGAGCGCCGTATCCTCGGAGTTCGCCCAGACCCGCTGACCCGCGGGGGTGCGTAACGCGAGGTGCGCGATGGCCGGTTCCTCGCCGGCGTACATCACCGTGTACGACTCGATCTCGGTATCCCCGCGGTACTCGGGAAGGCACTCGCGGGACGGCAGCGCGTCGATCTCCGCCTGGACGTTGGCGAACCGGAAGTCGCGTTCCGGCGGCGCACTCGAGTAGACGCCGTGCACGTGCTTGTAGAGGTTGCCGCCGTTGCCGGTGACGAGCCCGTAGGCGTCCGGCGTCTCGCGCAGCAGTTCGGCGGTGCGCGCGATGCTGTGCATGACGTAGTTGTTGAGTGGGCCGCCGCCGAAGGTGAGGCCGCCGGTCACCGTGAGAGGGCGTTCCTGTGACAGCCCCAGTTCGTCCGCCGCCACCTGCACGGCGGACGGGAAGCAGCTATAGAGGTCCACAAACTCGAGGTCGGACGCCTCGATGCCGGCCATCTCGAGCGCGCGACCGCCGGTGATGCGGACGCCCGGCGACGTGTAGAAGTTGTCTCGCACGGAAGCGGAGAAGTGGTCGTACCCCTGCGCGCCGGACACGGGGTAGACCCAGCGGGAATCGTCGATACCCAGCTGCCGCGCCTTGCCGGCCGAACAGAGGATGAGCGCCGCGCCCATGTCCACCATCATGTTGGCGTTCATGAACTTGGTGTACGGGAAGCTGATGGCGCGGTTGCGCGGCGAGGGCGTGCGGATCTCCTCCGGCGTCATGTTGTATTGCACCCAGGCGTTGGGATTGTTCTGGGCGACGTCGTTGAACCGCGACCAAAGGCCGGAGACGCGTTCGAGGTGCTCGGGGATCGACTCGCCGCGCTGGTGGCGGATGGCGTTGTCGTACATCGGGTAGACCTGGATGGCCCGCCGGATGCCCTTCGCGACCTCGTACTCATGGTGCTCGGGCTTCTGCTTGCCGACCAGGACGTCGTACGTACCGGGCGCCTCGGTCTGCGGGAGCGTCACGCCCGCCTTGCGGGCCTTGTTGGTGCTGTAGCCGTTCTCGGCCCCGGTGATCAGCACGAGGTCGAACTCGCCCCGCAGGATCTCCCCCGCGGTCATGTTGACGATGGCCTGGTTCTGGTTGCCACCGAAGAGCGTCCCGACGGTGTGCGCGCCCACCGCGCCGATGCGCTCCGCGATGAATGCGGCGGGGTTCTCGTAGTTCCACACGCCCTTGATGACCCGGACGGACCGGACCTGGGAAAGGAGCCCTCCGACCCCCGTGTCGCGCTCTGCCCGCGCACACGCCTCGAGCATCATCTCGATGGGCTCGATCGCCTGGTCGAGGGACTCGACCCGGTTCAGGAGTTGGCCGACTCCGACGAGGACGGGTGTACGTGCGTGGACCATGACGCCCTCAGCCGGCTTCGTCGATCCAGGCGGCCTTGCGTTTCTCCCGGAAGGCGGCCATGCCCTCGGCGGCCTCGTCCGAGCGGAACATGCGGCCGCTCCACTCGGCGGTCACCTCGAAGCCCTCCTCGATGGAAAGCGTCGGCACCCGCCGCACGAGCTTCTTGCATTGGACCACCGCATTGGGCCCGCCGAGGTTGATCATGTCGATCTCCTCCTCGACGGCGACGACGAGCTGATCCTTCGGGACCGCCCGGTGGGCGAAGCCCATGGAGACCGCATCCGCGCCGCTGAAACGTTCTCCGGTGATAAAGAGCTTCATCGCGTGGTGCGTGCCGAGCTTCGGGATGCAGACCACGGAGATCACCGCCGGGATCACGCCGATGCGGACTTCGCTGAAGGACATGCGCGCGTCTTCCACCGCAACGACGATGTCCGAGGCGCCGACGAGCCCGAGCCCTCCCGCGAACGCCGCCCCGTTCACGGCGGCGATCACCGGCTTGTCGCTCTCCATGATGGTGGTGAGGACCTGCGGGTACGGCACGGACCGGCGTCCTTCGATGGCCGCCCCGGGCGGGCTCTTGAGGTCCGCGCCGGAGCAGAACGCGGGATCGGCGCCGGTGATGACGATGCAGCGGACCTCGGGGTCCTCGTTCGACGCAAGAAGGTGCTCGTACAGCTCGCTGACCAGGACCGACGAGAGGGCGTTGCGGTTGTCGGGGCGGTTCAGCGTGATCCAGGCCGCGCCGTTCCTGATCTCGTAGAGGGTCGCTTCGGTTGTCTGCATCTTCCTATCCTTCCTCTTCTTCCAGGACCACCAGCAGCGCGCCGTTGTCCACCTGGTCGCCTTTGTCCACCAGCAACTGCTTGACCGAGCCCGACATCGGGGCGGTGATGCGGTGCTCCATCTTCATGGCCTCGAGGATCAGCAGGAGCTGCCCGTCCTCGACGGTGTCCCCTTGCGCGACGTGCACGGCGGTGACGTTGCCGGGCATGGGTGCGACCAGGCCACCCGGCACTGTGGCGCGGTCGCTGGAAGGGAACCTCGAGAGCTCCTCGAGTTCGACGTCGCCCGCGGGGCTGTGGACGAGCCACAGGCTGTCCCTTGCCGAGACGGATGCCTTCGTCCGCCGGCCGTCGATCTCCAGATCGATCCCGGTCGCGTCCACGTCGTACACCACGACCGCGTAGTCGGACTCGCCGATGGTCACCGCGAAGGTGTCGTTGCGTCCGGCCCGGTATTCCACGAGCACTTCTTCCCCGTCGCGCCGGAACCGTGTGCGCTGCGGCGGCATCAGCGAGTTGCGCCAGCCGCTCGGGATGTCCGCTAGCACGGTGGCCGCGGCCCTCCGCCGCGCCTGTCCGACGAGGGCGGTCGCGATACAGGCGTGGTGCAGATCATCCGAAGACAGCTCGCGCGTGCGCGCCGGTTGCACCCGGTCGATGAAGTCCGTCGTCGTGTCGCCGGCGAGGAACGCGGGCTCGCGCAGCGTCGCCACGAGGAAGTCGCGGTTGTTCGTCACGCCCTGCAGGCGGGTCTTCTCCAGCACCCTGGCCAACCGCCCCGCGGCTTCGCGCCGGGTCGGCGCGTGCACGATGACCTTGGCGATCATCGGGTCGAACTCGATGCTGACGGCGCTCCCCGTCTCGATGCCGGTGTCGAAACGTCCTCCATCCGCCTCCTCCCACGCGAGCACGGTGCCTCCGGTGGGCAGGAAGTCGTTGGCGGGATCCTCTGCGTAGACGCGCGCCTCGATGGCATGGCCGTCGATCGCGAGATCGTCCTGGCCGTAGCCGAGGGCTTCCCCTTCCGCGATGCGAAGCTGCTCGCGCACGAGATCGAGGCCAGTGATCTCCTCCGTGACGGGATGCTCCACCTGGAGCCGCGTGTTGACCTCGAGGAACCAGAACTCGCCGCCGTCGAGCAGGAACTCCACGGTCCCCGCCGAGGCGTAGCCGATCTTCTGCGCCGCCGATACCGCCGCCTCGCCCATGCGGGCGCGCAGGTCCGGGTCGACCGCCGGGGACGGCGCTTCCTCGATGATCTTCTGGTGGCGGCGCTGGATGGAGCACTCGCGTTCGAACATGTGCACGACGTTGCCGTGCAGGTCGCCCAGGATCTGGAGTTCGACGTGCCGGGGCGCAGTGAGCCAGCGTTCCAGGAACACTGTGTCGTCGCCGAAGGAGGCCTTCGCCTCCCGGCGAGCGCCCTCGACGGCTTCGGCAAGTTCCCCTTCGGTCTGGACGATGCGCATGCCGCGCCCGCCGCCGCCGGCCGAGGCCTTCACGAGGACCGGATAGCCGATCTCCCGCGCGGCGGCGGCGAGGTCCGTGTCGGACTTGAGTTCGATCGCCGGCAGCGTCGGCACCCCCGCTTCCTGCATCAATGCCTTGGCGGCGAGCTTGTCGCCCATTGCGGCAATGGCGTCGGGCGACGGACCAACCCAACCCATGCCGGCCCGCGCGACGGCGCGCGCGACGTCCGCGCTCTCGGAAAGAAAGCCGTACCCCGGGCGGACGGCGTCCGCGCCGGAGCGCTTGCAGGCCTCGAGCACCTTCGCCGCGTCGAGGTAGGTTTCCGCGGAACTGGTCCCGTGCAGCGCGATGGCCACGTCGGCGTCCCGCACGAACGGAGAGCCTGCGTCCCCGTCCGCGTACACGGCGACAGTGGCGATGCCCATGTCGTGCGCGCTGCGGATGATGCGCCGCGCGATCTCGCCGCGGTTGGCGACGAGCAGCCGGGTGATGGGCCGAATGGTCACATCCGCCATGTGCCGAACTCCTTCGTTCCCTGGACCTTGTTGTTGTGGCAAGCGGACAGCGACATCGCGATCACGAGACGCGTGTCGCGGGGATCGATCATGCCATCGTCGGAGACCCGCGAGGTCGCGTAGAGCCCCTTGGAGCGCTCCTCCGCCCAGTGCTCCGCGATCTCGACCCGCTTGGCGTTCGCGTCCTCGTCGAACTCGAGCCCGCGGCGTTCGGCGGCGGCGCGCTGCACGATCGTCATGACGCCCGCCATCTGCTTCGGTCCCATCACGGCGATCTTCGCGGTGGGCCAGAGGTAGGTGAACCGGGTGTTGTAGGCGCGCCCGCTCATGCCGTAGTTCCCGGCCCCGTACGAGGCGCCGACGATCACCGTGATGTGCGGCACGGTGGAGTTCGACACCGCGTTGATCATCTTCGAGCCGTTCTTCGTGATGCCGCGCTGCTCGAAGTCCGTGCCCACGATGTAGCCCGTGATGTTGTGCAGGAACAGCAGCGGCACGTCGATCTGGTTGCAGAGCTGGATGAACTGCGAGGCCTTCTCGGCGGACTCCGAGAGGAGCGGGCCGTTGTTGCCGAGGATGCCGACCGGGTAGCCGTGGATCGACGACCAGCCGGTGACGAGGGTCGGTCCGTACAGGGGCTTGACCTCCTCGAAGCG
>VXNE01000621.1:909-8929 GCA_009840715.1 Gammaproteobacteria bacterium | reverse complement strand
CCGAGCAGCACGATCTTCGCGCGCTGCGTGATGCGCGCGAGGATGGCGGCCTCGAGGTTCATCACCTGCCCCATGCAGAACGGCGTCGAGTGGTGCTCGTTCAGCATGAGCCCGTCGAAACCCATCTCTTCCGCGTAGAGCTTCTCGTCGAGATAGCGGTTGTAGAGGTCCGCGCCGAGCCTCGGGTCGTACGACGCGTTGGACATGCCGAGGTCGGTGATGTCCCGGCCCGTGGCCCCGAAGTAACCCGAGCTGGGATCCTGATACGGCCGCTCGGTGAAATAGCCGATGAACATGGGACTAGCCTCCCTTCCCGCAGGTGCGGACGTGCGCGCCGATCAACCCGGCGACGCGCTCCGCTTCCTCTATCTCGACGAGGTGCCCGGCCCCCTCGATTGTTTCGACCCGGCAGTTGGGCAGGGCCGCGGCGTAGAGCGTGGCGCACTCAGGCGGTACGACCCGGTCTTCGCCCCCCCAGATGGCGAGCGTCGGCGTCGCGACATCGCCGAGGAGCGGTACGAGGCGCCGGTTGAACATGTACGGCTTCCAGCAGACCCGCGCGGTCATCTCGCGCGAGAAATCCCAGAGCTGGCGGACATCGTCGGCCGGCTCCTCGCCCACCCACGCGACATAGGCGTCGCGGTCGCGGAAGCCGGCCTCGATGTACGCGCGGTGGGAGACGAGCATCTGGTCGAGGATCTCGCCTCCCGCGGGTTGGATTCCGGCGGCCCCGATCAGCACGAGCGCGTCGAGCGGGCGCATGGTCGCGAGTTCGGCGGCGACGAAGCCACCGAAGCCGGTGCCCACCAGGGTCGCGGACTCGGCGTCCAGGGCCTCCAGGATGCGTCCGCCGAGGATCGCGAGGTCGCGGGGCTCACGCGCCCAGGCCGGGCGTTCCGAGCCGCCCCAGCCGGGCAGGTCCGGGACGACGACGCGGTGGCTGGCGGCGAGGGACGCGTGCACCGGCAACCAGCCGGGACTGCCCCACGAGTGGTGGAGGAAGACGATGGTCCGCCCGGCTCCGCCCTCGAGCAGGTGCACCTTCCCGGTGGCGAGCTGGACCTCGCGTTCCTGATATGCGTCGCTCAAGGACAGCTTCCCCCTTCGCTTTCGAGTGTATCGGAGCAGGGAGCCAATGCAACGCAACGCTTGGCCGATGCCGCGTACACTAGTTCCGACCGTGGCCCCTGCCGCCGGCCCCGTAAAGGAGAACGCATGTCCAGAGAGACCGTGAGTACCGACAGTTTCGGGCGCATCGCCGACCGGATGCACTTTGCGCAGGGCGTCAAGGCCAACGGCCTGATGTTCTGCTCCGGCGTGATCGGCTTCGACAAGGCCACGGGCCAGGCCTGCGAGTCGGCGGAGGACGAGTTCCGGGCCGCGTTCGAGAGCATCGGTGAACTCCTCGGAGCGGCGGGGGCGGGTTTCGACGACGTCGTCGAGATGACCACCTATCACGTCGCCGCCGCCACGCGGGAGGAGGATGGCGCCAACATGGCGGCCTTCGGCAAGGTCAAGGACGAGTTCATCGGGGCGGAACCGCCCTTTCCGGCGTGGACTGGCATTACGGTCACCGGCCTGGCGCTGCCCGGTTCGCGGGCGGAGATCCGGATTGTCGCGAAGCTCCCGGACTGAGGCCGTCGTGCCGGAAGCCTGCGCCGCGAATTACAATCCGCTGACGAGGATTGGCCGGAGGCTGCCATGACCGTCATCCGCGCGGAGGATCTCACCCGGAGCGTCGCGGACGCCCTGCAGTACATTTCGTACTACCACCCGCCGGACTTCATCCGCGCGATGGCGACGGCGTACGAGCGCGAGGAGTCCGCCCCGGCGAAAGCGGCGCTGCAGCAGGTGCTCGTCAACTCGCGCATGTGCGCCCTGGGCAAGCGGCCCATCTGCCAGGACACGGGCATCGTCAACGTGTTCCTGGAGGTGGGCATGGAAGTGCGCTGGGAGGGTGGCACGAGCGTGGACGAGATGGTGAACGAGGGCGTCCGGCGGGCGTTCCTGCACCCGGAGAACGTACTGCGGGGGTCGGTGATGGCCGACCCGGATGGCGCCCGGGCGAACACCGTGGACAACACGCCGGCCGTGATCCACTACCGGCTCGTGCCCGGTGACCGGCTGTCGGTGGAGGTGGCGGCGAAGGGCGGCGGCAGCGAAGCGAAGGCGAAGTTCGCGATGCTGAACCCATCGGATTCCATCGTGGACTGGGTGCTTTCCGTGGTGCCGACGATGGGCGCGGGCTGGTGTCCGCCAGGGTTGCTCGGCGTCGGCATCGGCGGCACGCCCGAGAAGGCGATGCTGCTCGCCAAGGAAGCGCTGATGGAGCCTATCGACATGCACGACCTCCTCGGGCGGGGTCCGTCGAACCGCGCGGAGGAAGTACGTGTCGAGCTCTACGAGAAGGTAAACGCCCTCGGCATCGGCGCGCAGGGTCTGGGCGGGCTGACGACGGTGCTCGATGTCAAGGTGAAGGACTACCCGACGCATGCGGCAAACAAGCCGGTCGCGGTGATCCCCAACTGTACGGCCACGCGCCATGTGCACTTCGTCCTGGACGGATCGGGCCCGGCCCGTTTCGAGCCGCCGGACCTCGACGACTGGCCCGACATTGCCTTCGAACTCGGGGACGACGTGCGGCGTGTGGACCTCGACACCGTGACGCGGGCGGACCTCGCCGATTGGCGTGCCGGCGACACGCTGCTGCTGTCCGGGAGACTGCTGACCGGCCGGGACGCCGCGCACAAGCGGCTGGTCGACATGATCGACCGCGGGGAACCCCTGCCGGTCGACTTCACGGGCCGCTTCATCTACTACGTCGGTCCGGTGGACCCCGTGCGCGACGAGGTGGTCGGGCCGGCGGGTCCGACGACCGCGACGCGCATGGACAAGTTCAGCCGCGCGATGCTGGAGCAGGCCGGGGTGATGGGCATGATCGGGAAAGGCGAGCGCGGCCACGAGTGCATCGAGGCGATCCGGGACAACGGGGCGGTGTCGCTGATCGCGGTCGGGGGCGCCGCGTACCTGGTCTCGAAGGCGATCGTCGGTGCGCGACACATCGCGTTCGAGGACCTCGGCATGGAAGCCATCCAGGAATTCGAGGTGCGCGACATGCCGGTCACCGTCTCGGTGGACGCACGGGGCGAGTCGGTGCACGTGGAGGGCCCGAGAACGTGGTCCGCCAGGATCGCGGACCGGATTGCGGCCGCCGAGGTCTGAGACGCGGGCTCGGGTCGCGTTCCCGTCAGTACGGCGTACCGTCCGCGTGCGTGAACCGCAAGCTCCCGTCCTCGCCGAGCACGGCCCGGAGGTCGTCCTGCGGATAACGCACGACATCTCCCTCCGCACGGTCGCCGATCTCGAGGTACACCACCTCCCGGTCGGTGCGATTGACCAGGTGATGGGCCACGCCACCCGCGGGGAATCCCGCGCACATCCCGGGGGCGAGGCGGGTTTCGCCTGACTCGGTCACCAGGGTTGGGTGTCCCTCGAGGACGTAGACGAGTTCGTCCTGTCGGCTGTGCGTGTGCATCAACGCCGACTCGCCTCCAGGGGCGAGGGTGGTGAGGTTGACGCCGAACCGCCGTAGGCCGAAGAGGTCGCCCAGCTGCCGCTTCGTACGCTTCGCCATGCGGCCGAAATACGGTTCCGGGTAGTTGGACCGCTTGGCCCGCGCCGGAACGTCCGCTGCGCCGATTGCGGTCGGTGGCTTCGGGTCGGTCATTCCGGCGGGCCTCCTACGTGTTCCCCGGCATGCGCGTACGCAACGCCTCGAACTGCGAGAGCGCCTCCGGATTGGCCAATGCCGTCGTGTTTCCCGGCGTCCTGCCGTGGATCACGTCGCGCACTGCGAGTTCGGCGATCTTGCCGCTCATGGTCCGGGGGATGTCGGTGACCTGCTCGATGACGGCCGGCACATGCCGGGGAGAGGCGTTCGAGCGGATCCGGGATCGGATCTCGGCGGTCAGGTCCGCGTCGAGTTCGAGCCCCGCCCGTAGCACGACGAACAGCACGATGCGCACGTCGTCCCTCCAGTCCTGCGCGACGCAGAGCGCTTCGACCACCGCGTCGATGGACTCGACCTGGCGGTAGATTTCCGCCGTGCCGATGCGCACCCCGCCGGGGTTCAGGACGGCGTCGCTGCGGCCATGGACGATCATGCCACCGTGCTCCGTGAACTCCGCGAAGTCGCCGTGCGCCCACACCCCGGGGAACTTCTCGAAGTACGCGGCGCGGTACTTCGCCCCGTCCGGGTCGTTCCAGAAGCCGATAGGCCGCGACGGGAAGGACCGCTTGCAGACGAGTTCGCCCTTGCCGCGTTCGAGCGGCGAGCCGCCCTCGTCGAACACGTCGACCGCCATGCCGAGGCCGCTGCACTGCAGTTCGCCCTCGTGGACCGGCAGCATGGGATTGCCGAGGGCGAAGCAGGAGACGATGTCCGTTCCGCCGGAGATGGAGGCGAGCGCGACGTCCGACGGGAAGTTCCGGTACACCTCGCGGAAGTTCTCGTGCGTGAGCGGCGAGCCGGTGGAGAGGATCGTGCGGAGCGAGGACAGGTCGTGGGTATCCCGCGGGACGACGCGCGCCTTGCCGAGCGCCGCCAGGTACTTCGCGCTCGTGCCGAACACGGTGATCCGCTCCGCATCGATGAGGTCGATGAGGGCCGAGGGCTTCGGGTGGAAGGGCGAGCCGTCGTACAGCACCAACGTGCATCCGCTCGCCAGCCCCGAAACGAGCCAGTTCCACATCATCCAGCCGCAGGTGGTGAAGTAGAACAGCGTGTCCTCCGGGGTCAGGTCCACGTGCAGGCGGTGTTCCTTCAGGTGCTGCAGCAGCGTGCCGCCGACGCCGTGCACGATGCACTTGGGTTGCCCGGTCGTTCCCGACGAGTACAGGATGTAGAGGGGATCGTCGAAGGCGCGTTGCGCGAAGTCGACGGCCTCCTCCTCCCGCTCGGCGACGATCCGCGCCAGGTCCTCCGTCCACAGCAGCGCCTCGATCGAGGCCACGCGCTCGCGAACGGATTCGGCCTTCGCGGACACGTCGAAGGTCTTGCTCCCGTAGTCGTATCCGCGGCAGGCGATGAGGATCTTCGGCTCGATCTGCCCGAACCGGTCCAGCGCGCCGGCGACGCCGAAATCTGGCGAACAGGAAGACCAGACCCCACCGACGCTGGCCGTCGCGAGCATCCCGATGACCGCCTCGGCGCCGTTCGGCAGCCAGGCCGCCACGCGGTCACCGGGCCGGACGCCGCGTTCGCGCAGTTCGGCGGCGAGCCGGGCCGTCGCCCGGTGCAGTTCGGCGTAGCTCAGCGTGCGGCGCGTGCCGTCTTCGCAGGCCGCCACGATGGCGGTGGCCCCGTCGCGCCGGCGCAGCAGGTTCTCCGCGAAGTTGAGTCGTGCGCCGGAGAACCAGCGCGCGCTGTGGAAGTCGCCTTCCTCGATGAGCGGGTCTGTGGCCGTTGCGCTCGCGACCACGCGGCAGTAGTCCCAGACGCGCTGCCAGAACGCCCCGCGCTCACGGATCGACCAGGCGTGCAGGGCGTCGTAGTCGTCGCAGCCGGCCTGTCGCATGAACGCGGCCATCTGTGAGCGGGCGACGGCTTCCGGCGCCGGCGTCATGAGGGGCGCGGCCATGGACGTGCTTCCCGGGGCGCGGATGGGTGGTACGCGTCAGCCCTGCCGCGACGCCTCGATCGTGGCGACGGACTCCCGCTCGCCTAGTTTCGCCATCATGGCGGCGAGTTCGGGCCAGTCGGCCATGAAGTTCCAGTCGAAGAAACGGGTCGCGACCGCGTTGGCGAGCGGGATCGAGAAATACGCGACGAAGTCCGCGTAGCTGGGCTCGGAGCCCGCCATGTAAGGCTCAAACCGCGCCCGCCGCTTGAGGGCGGCCACGCCGCGCTCAAGATCGGCCTTCGACTTCTCCTTGATCGCCTCGGCAACCGTGCCGCCGAACAGGGCCTCCCCGAAACAGGGGCGGGCAGCCAGGTCGATGTAGAGGTCGACGTAGCGCATCAGTTCTCGGACCTGTGCCCTGGCGACCGGATCCGCCGGGTAGAGGCTGCCGCCGAGGTGCTCCGCCACGTAGTCCACCATGACGGACGTCTCGGTCAGGACGGCTCCGTCCACTTCCATCGCCGGCACCTTGCCCATCGGGCTGATGGCCAGGTAGTCGTCCTTCTGGGAGGGGACCGTGCGCACGTCTTCGAACTCGACCCCCGCCTCGAGGAGCGCGGCCTTCGCGATGTTGTAGTAGTTGCTGACGGGGAATCCGTAGAGCTTGATCATGGGCCGGAGACCTCCTTGGGGGCAGGGGATTCTTGGCGAAAGGCCCACGTGATTCAAGCGTGTGCTTGCTCCGTGGACGGCAAGCAGGGACGATGCGCGTCTTTCGGTCGGCGAGCGGGCACGGGGATGAACGGCAACCTCTATGCGTCTTTCGACGCGCGGTTCCTTGCGCACGCCGGGGAGCCGTGCCTGCGGCTTCCCGGGGCGAAGGACTGGAGCCACGGCGAGCTCCGGGCCCGCGCCTCGGCGGCCGCGGGCGCGCTAGCCGGCTTTGGCGTGCGTGCCGGGGACCGGGTGGTGGTGCAGGTGGCGAAATCGCCGGAGTGCGTGGCGCTGTACCTTGGCTGCCTGAAGCTTGGCGCCGTGTACGTTCCCCTCAACACGGCGTACACGCCCAGGGAGGTGGAGTACTTCCTGACGGACGCGGAGCCGGCGCTGTTCGTGTGTGGAGAAGAGCCGCATCGTGACGCGAAAGTGCCGGTGGCTACCCTCGATGCCGCGGGTGGCGGCACGTTCCCCGAGGCCGCGGCATCGGCAGCCCCGTTGGACGAGGTCGCGCAACGCGACGCCGAGGACCTGGCCGCCATCGTGTACACGTCCGGCACCACGGGCCGTTCGAAGGGCGCGATGCTCTCGCACGCCAACCTCGCGAGCAACGCGGAAACGCTCTGCGAAACCTGGGGCTGGCGGGACGACGACGTGCTGCTGCATGCGCTGCCGATCTTCCACGTGCACGGTCTGTTCGTGGCGATGCACTGCGTCTTCCTGACGGGGACGTCGATGATCTTCCTGCCGGGTTTCGAGGCGGAGGCCTTCGCCGGCCACCTGGCCCGGTCGACGGTCACGATGGGCGTGCCGACGTTCTATACCCGCCTGTTGGCGCGCGCGGACTTCGGCCGGGAGGCCTGCGCCAACATGCGATTGTTCATCTCCGGCTCCGCGCCCCTCACCGAGCAGACGTTCCATGCCTTCGAGGCCCGGACCGGACACCGCATCCTGGAGCGGTACGGGATGTCGGAGACGCTGATGAACACGTCGAACCCCCTCGACGGCGAGCGGGTGGCCGGGACGGTCGGGTGCGCGCTGCCAGGTGTCGAGGCGCGGATCTCGGGAGCGGACGGCGAGGTCGTCGAAGCGGGTGCGGTGGGCGAGATCGAGGTGCGCGGGCCCAACGTCTTCTCGGGCTACTGGCGCATGCCCGGGAAGACCGCGGAAGAGTTCCGGCCCGATGGTTTTTTCCGCACCGGAGACATGGCCTTCATGGACGCGGAAGGACGGGTGACGATCGTGGGAAGGGCCAAGGACGTCGTTATCTCGGGCGGCTACAACGTCTATCCGAAGGAGGTGGAAGATATCATCGAGGAGATGCCCGCCGTGGCGGAGACCGCGGTCATCGGGGTCCCGCACCCGGACTTCGGGGAGGGTGTGGTGGCCGTGGTGGTGCCGGCGGCGCAGGACGTGGGTCTCGATGCCGTCGAAGAGGCGCTGCGCGGTCGGCTGGCGCGTTTCAAGCAGCCGAAGCGCGTGGTCAACCTCGAAACGCTACCCCGCAACGCCATGGGGAAGGTGCAGAAGAACGCGCTCCGGGAACGTTTCGCACGACTGTTCGACGAGCACGCGTAGCGAATCGGTTAGCGCCACCGAAGCCGTCGCCCAGCCGGGCGGGGGTTATTATTTTGGGGGGGGGGGGGGGGGGGGGGGGGGGGGGGGGGGGGGGGGGGGGGGGG
>VXNE01000621.1:0-899 GCA_009840715.1 Gammaproteobacteria bacterium | reverse complement strand
CCTTTGGCCCCAGCCCAAGCCGTTCCAGCACGGCGTCAGGCATCGCGCTGCGGCGCGAAGCCTGACACCCTGCTAGCATGCGCGCGCTCACGGGAATGGACGGAACAAGGAGTCGGAAGATGAATGCACATCGGATGTGGGTACTGGCCGGGGTCGTGGCCTTGCTGGCGCTGACGTCGGCGGCCCGCGAACTGCCCGAGGCGCGGCCGGACCGCGTCGGCATGTCCGCCGAACGGCTGGACCGGATCGCGGAACTCGCGCGCGGCTACACGGAGTCGGGGAAGCTCGCGGGCGTGCTGACCGTGGTGGCGCGTGGCGGGCAGGTGGTGCACGTGTCGGCCGTTGGACAGCGCGGCGTGGAGGACCCGCGTCCCCTGACCGAGGACGCGCTGTTTCGCATTTTCTCGATGACGAAACCGATCACCGCGGTCGCGGCGATGATTCTTTACGAAGAAGGGAAGTTCCAGCTCACGGATCCCGTGTCGAAGTTCCTCCCTGAACTCGCCGAACTCGATGTCCTCGTGGACGGCGAACGGGTGCCGGCAAAGAACGTCATGACCATGCAGCAACTGCTCACCCACACCGCGGGGTTCTCCTACGGGTTCGTAGAGACGGATCCCGTGGACAAGCTGTACGGCGAAGTGCAGGCCCTGGGAGCGAAGGACATGGACGAGTTCGTCGAACGACTGGCCACCCTGCCGCTCAAGTACGAGCCTGGTACGCAGTGGCATTACAGCGTGGCGGTGGACGTCACCGGGGCGGTCATCGAGCGCATCAGCGGGCAGCCGTTCGGCGAGTTCCTCAAGGAACGCCTGTTCGACCCGCTCGACATGCGCGACACCTTCTTCCAGGTACCGCCTGACAAGCTGGACCGCTTTCTTCCCAACCACGGCTGGGAC
>VXNE01000021.1:7216-8933 GCA_009840715.1 Gammaproteobacteria bacterium | reverse complement strand
TGGTGACGCAGGGCGACGGGTGGTACGCCTACAACCTCGATCCCGACGCCGCGCGCGCCGGCTTCGAGCGGCTCGACGCCCGGCTCACGGACGCCGGCCGCGACCCGGCCTCCGTGCGGAGGTACGTCGGCGTGGCAAGACAACGCCTCACCCCGGACATCGCGGGCGCTTACCGCGACGCGGGGGTCGACCAGATCATCCTCCCGCTGTTCGCCACGAACATGGAGGACCTCAAGCGGCGGGCCGACCGGCTGGTCGTGGCCTCCGCCCTGCAGGCCGCCTGAGGAGGACCGTCGATGAAGCTGCACAACGCGGTCGCCCGCAACTACTCCGAGGAGTCGGAGAACCGCATCCACAGCGACGGCGCTGCGCAGACGTACGGCTTTGACGCCGCGCTCGTGCCCGGTGTGGCGGTCTTCGGGCACATGACCCGGCCCCTGGTGGAGTCCCTCGGGGCAGATTGGCTCGGCGGCTACTCGGCGGACGTCCGACTCATCAAGCCCACCTACGACGGCGACGCACTCGCGATCGAGCACTCCGAAGAAGACGGCGAACACCTCGTGCGCTGCACGGGCCGCAGCGTCCTGATCGCCGAAATGCGCTCCCGCGCCGAGGCCCCCGCCCTCGACGCGATGGCGTCGCTGCCGGGCGGCCCGCCCGTCGACGGGAAGCCTGAGATCGCGTGGGACCTGATCCACGTCGGCGAAGCCTTCCCGGCGTTCCGCTGGTCGCCGGATCTCGAGGAGCAGGTCGTGTACGCCAACCAGGTCAGCGACGACCTGCCCATCTGGCAGAGCGACCTCCTCCACCCGCACGCTGTCCTGTCGATGGCGAACACGGCGCTCTCGAACCGGTTCCGCCTGCCGGCGTGGCTGCACGTCGGATCGCGCATCGTGTTCCGGGAACCAGTGCGCATCGGCGACGAGATCGAAGTGCGGGCGATACCGGTCGAGAAATGGCGCCGCAAGGGGCACGAGTTCATCGAGCTCTACGTCGCCTACGTCGTCGGCGGCGCCGTGAAGACCGAGATCCGCCACACGGCCATCTTCAAGATCGCTGCGCGGAGTTAGCGCTCCGATGCGCGCGTTCCGATCCGCAACGGTCGGCGCCGCCCTGCTGTGCGCCCTCAGCGGCGCCCCGGCGCTATCTGCCGGCCTGCCCGCGCGGACGCTGGCGGACACGGATGTCTCAGTCCCGGACGACCTGCCGCCCGGAGCGCTGCTGATCGTCGGCTTCTCACGTGGATCCAACGGCCAAACGGAGCCGTGGCGCAAGCGCGTGGACGCCGATGCCGAACTCGCGCCACTGGCGTACAGCGTCCTGGTCCTCGAAGGCGCGCCGCGCTGGGTCCGGGGTCTGATCGTCCGCAGCGTGCGTCGCGCGGTGCCCGAGGAGCAGCACGACTCGGTGCTGGTCGTCACGAGAGGCGGGGACGTGTGGCGCGCGTGGGTCGGGTTCGAGGCGGCGTCACAGGACGCCGCGTACATCCTCCGCGTCGACGGCCTCGGCGGAACCTGCTTCCACCACGTCGGCGCGGTGTCGGAGGATGTGCTGCTCGCGAGCCGGGACGCCGAGTGCGCGTCCGGCGACGCGGAGTCCGCTGAAGGCGCCTGACCAGGGACGGGCGACCACGAGGGTCGCCCCTACAAGGCGCCCGCGCCACCCCGCCCCCCGGCGATCGACTACCCCCACAGCCCCTGCGAGGACGTGCGGTAGG
>VXNE01000021.1:0-7206 GCA_009840715.1 Gammaproteobacteria bacterium | reverse complement strand
CCCCCACCCCTTTTTTTTCCTGATACGGCGCCCACCGCGAGCTACACGCTTAAGCTCGTGGGCAGGGTCAGAGGGTTAAAGCTGAAGGCGCCTGACCAGGGACGGGCGACCACGAGGGTCGCCCCTACGCGGCGTCGAGGCCCGCCAGCACCCCGGCGATCGACTCCGCCCGCAGCCCCTGCTTGACCTGGGCGTAGGACGAACCGTCCAGCTTCACGAGGTTGTTCGCCGCCGCCAGGGCGGCGTCGCGCACCGCGTCGACGGCCACGACCTCGTCGAGAAAGCCGGCATCGCGCGCCTCAGCCGGAGCGAACATCGTCGCGCCGATGGCCGCGCGGGACAGGTACCGCTTCGACAGGCGCTCCCGCGCCAGCATCAACCCGAAGGGTGGCAGCGACATGCCGATGGCGGTTTCGTTCAGACCGATGACGAAGTCGCCGTCCGCGCCCACCCGGTAGTCCGCGGTCAGCAGGCAGAACCCGCCGAGCGCGACCGCGTGACCCGTCGCCGCCGCCACAACGGGCAACGGAAAGCCGTACAGCCGCATCATCAGGCGGGCTCCGCCCTCGGCCATGTTGCGCGCCGCGACCGGATCGCCACCACGAATGACCTTGAGATCGAACCCCCCGGAGAAGACGCCGGACCGGCCCATCAACACGACGGCCCTGGCCTCTCCCTCTGCCCGGTCGAGCAGTCCGTTCAACGTATCGATCATGACGGGGCCGAACGCGTTGGCCTTGCCGTCGTCCAATGTCACCACGCCTACGTGATCGATTAGTTCGTACTGTGCGGGCTCCGCCATTCGTCCTCCTGCCAGCCACGTTTCGGGGCCGGGCGCCACGCGCCTCGACCTGCGCCGGATTCTACGACAGGGGCGGGCCTGGCTCCTTGACACTCCGGTCCCGATCCACCATCGTCCGGCGCCAACGAAACGGAGGTGAGCGATGATGCAGCCCCGAGGCTCGACCCTGGCCGTGTTGATCCTGGTGGCACTGGCGTTCCGGCTGGCGCCTTACGTCCTGCACGCGTTCGGAGTCCCCATCGATCCCGCCGACACCGACTATCCCTGGAACTTCTCGCCCGTGCTGCCCCTGTGCCTGTTCGGCGCGGCGTGCTTCGCCACGCCCAGGGCCGCCTATCTCGCGCCCTTTGCCATCTACCTCGCCGGCGATCTCGGCATCTGGCTGCTGACCGGCCGCGCCGACTGGGCCTTCTACGGCGCCCAGCCGGTCCTCTACCTCTCGGTAGCCCTCGTCGTGACATGTGGCTTCTTGCTGCGCCGCCAGCGGACCTGGTTCCGCATTGCGGCGACCGGTCTGGGGTCCGCCGTCATCTTCTTCGTGGTGTCCAACTTCGGCGTCTGGGCGTTCGGCGACGGCGGTCGCTACCCGCACACCACGACCGGCCTGGTCGACTGCTACGTGCAGGCCATCCCCTTCTTCCGCAACACGCTGCTCTCCATGGCATTGTTCCTGCCCCTGCTCTTCAGCCGCATCGCCCTCAAGACGCCGGCGCGCCTGGCCCCCGCCGTCCCGCAATGACGCAGCGGTACGCGTAAAGGGAGGAACGACGCCCGATGGTGGGCGAACGGATTGTTTCGCTCATCCCGAGCGCGACCGAGATCGTCGCGGCGCTCGGTTTCGAAAAGCAACTCGTCGGCCGGTCGCACGAGTGCGACTTTCCGGCTTCGGTTGCCGCGCTCCCCGCGTGCTCGTCGTCCAGGGTCGATCCCGCGGCGCCCAGCCGCGAGATCGATGACCGGGTGCGGACGATCGTCTCGGAAGCGCTCTCCGTGTATCGCGTCGACACCTCCCTGCTCGAGAAGCTCGCCCCCACCCACATCATCACGCAGACCCAGTGCGAGGTCTGCGCGGTCAGCCTCGCCGACGTGCAGCGCGCCGTCGGCGAACTCGTCCGATGCCGCCCCGAGGTGGTCTCGCTCGAACCGATGGCGTTGCCGGACATCTGGCGCGACATCCACGCGGTGGCCGCTTCCCTCGGCGCCGCGGAACGCGCGGAGCGCCTGGTGGACGCCCTGACGGCGCGGCTCGCTGACCTCCGTGCACGTACCGCGCCGCTCGACCGGCGCCCCGTCATCGCCTGCATCGAGTGGATCGACCCGCTCATGCACGCGGCGAACTGGGTGCCGGAACTCGTCGACATCGCCGGCGGCACGGTCATGACCGGCGAAGCCGGGCGACACTCCGGTTACCTCGAGATGGCAGAACTGCTCGATCGGGATCCGGACGTGATCGCCGTCATGCCCTGCGGCTTCGACATCGAGCGATCCTTGCAGGAGATGCGGGCCCTGACATCGCACGCCGGTTGGGCAGACCTGTCTGCGGTTCGTACCGGACGCGTCTACCTCACCGACGGCAACCAGTTCTTCAACCGCCCGGGTCCCCGGGTGGTCGAGTCGGCGGAAATCCTGGCGGAACTCCTGCACCCCGACACGTGCGACTTCGAACACCGCGGAACGGGTTGGATTCCCTGGGACGACGCCCTCGTCTGATCCCCCGTTTCGCGCACCGCGTCAGGTGTGCGCGCGCAGGAACTCCACGCACCGGCCCCAGGCGTCCGCGGCGGCTTCCTCCCGGAGCGACGGCCGCATGAAGTTCAGGAACGCGTGCCCCGCACCGTCGTACCGATGAAACTCGTGGGGCTTGCCGGTTCGGTCCAGCTCCGCCGCGATCCGGTCGACATCGGCACGGCTCGGATTCTCGTCATCGTTGCCGAACAGGCCGAGGAGCGGACAGTCGATCTCGGCCGTGCGGTCGAACGGCGCGGGTCCATCGCCCCAGGGCACGAGGATGTTGCCGCCGTAGAAGACGACCGCCCCACGGAGCCCGTTGCGATGCGCCGCCCACAGGTAGGAAAGGCGGCCGCCCATGCAGAAGCCGATCACGCACTGCCGGGCCGGGTCCGAGCGCCCGACGAGCCAGTCTCCGGCCACCTCGTAATCGCGCAGGACCTCCGTATCACGCAACAGGCCCATCCGCTCGAGGGGGTTGAGGTCTCCGGCATCCTGACGGTGATACAGGTCCGGCGCGGCGGCCGTGAAGCCCGCGTCGGCAAGCCGGTGGCAGATGTCTTGGATGAATGCGTCCACGCCAGGGGCGTGCATGCACACCAGCACGCCGGCCCCGCCCGGTCCTTCCGCCAGATACACCGGCATGGAGGAGCCATCGACCTCGAGCGTCTCGAAACGACCCGCCATGAATCCGCCTCCCGGTGACGACCGCCCGATTAAACCACTTCGGTCGCCGCGACGCGGTCGCCGCGGGGCCGCGTTCGCGCCGATGCTATGATCGGTTCGTCCATGCCCGAATCGGTCACCGCCACCGCCCACCCCAACATCGCCCTCGTCAAATACTGGGGCAAGCGGCCGGGCCCGGGGAACATCCCCGCGACGCCTTCCCTCTCGGTGACCCTGGACGCGTTGACCACCACCACCACGATCCGCGTCGCGGCCGTTGACCGTGTGGTGCTGGACGGCGTGACCGTCGCCGACGCCAAGATAGACGGCTTTCTGCGGGGCCTGCGCGAACAGTTCGACATCCCCCCGCTCGAGATCGACACGGGCAGCGACTTCCCCGCCGGATGCGGGTTGGCCTCGTCGGCGTCGGGTTTCGCCGCGCTGATCACCGCCATCGACGCAGCGCTGGACCTCGGCCTCTCCGCCCAGGAGCGGTCCGACTGGGCGCGCCGGGGCTCCGGTTCCGCGGCGCGCTCCATCGTGGGCGGCTTCGGCGCGTTGCATGAGCGGGACGGCCAGTGGCTGGCGGAGGAACTCCTGCCGCCGGGCGCGTGGCCGCTGCGGGTGGTCATCGGTATCACCTCCAGAACGCGCAAGTCCGTCGGCTCGACGGAGGGCATGGAACGCTCCCGGCTGACCTCGCCCTTCTACGGGAGCTGGGTCCGGGAGACGCCCGCCGACTTCGCCACCGCACGAGCCGCGGTCGCCGCACGCGACTTCGGGGCCCTCGCCCGCATCGCCGAAGCCAGTTGCCTGAAGATGCACGCGCTCATGCTCTCGAGCGAGCCCGGGCTCCTCTACTGGAACGGGGCCACCGTCGAGGCCCTGCACCGTATCCGCGAAATTCGCAATGGCGGCACTGCGGTGTTCTTCACCGTCGACGCCGGGCCGCAGGTCAAGGCGGTCTGCACGCCGGACCACGCAACCGCCGTGTCCGCCGCGCTGGCAGACGTTCCGGGCGTGGAGGAAGTGCTGGTCAGCGCCCTCGGACCCGGAGCGGTCTGCGGGACAGGCGCTGGTGCCTGACGAAACCCTGGCCCAGACCAGCGCGCCCGGCAAGCTGGTGCTCTCCGGCGAGTACGCCGTGCTGGCCGGCGCCCCCGCTGTCGTCGCCGCCATCGACCGGCGCGTCGCCTGCCGGATCGACGCCCGGGAGGCCGGCGGCTGGGCGTTCCGCAGCCGCGGCTTCGACGCCGCCTCCCGTCACCGCCGGGATGCGCTGCCCGACGTACCCGGGGATCCCGGCGCGCTCGCGGGGTACGCGATCCGGCGGCTGGACATCCAGGCGGCCACGCTGCCCGAACACCTCGGCATCGAAACCGACTCCCGCCCCTGCTATCACGACGGTGCGAAGCTCGGCCTCGGTTCAAGCGCTGCGGCCGTGGTCGCGATTGCGGGCGCGATGGCCCGCATCGCCGGCACTGTCTGCACGCTTCCGCAGTCGCTCGCGATCCACCGCGACCTGCAGGGCGGCAGCGGCAGCGGCCTCGATGTCGCGGCAGCGTTCCGGGGCGGCGTGATCCGGTACCAGGCGGGAGAAGCGCGGTCGATGCCGTGGTCTTCCAGCATCCGATCCGTCTTCGTCTACGTCGGCTGGAGTACGGAGACCCGGGATTTCGTGCAGCGCTTCAACGACTGGAGACGTGACGGCGAACCGTCGGCATTGCGCCGTCTGGTGGAGTGCGCCAAGACGGTCGCGGAGGGCGGTGGTTCGTTCCTCGACGCCCTCGCCGAGTACGCGGACGCCCTCGACGCGCTGGACCGTGCGGCCGGGATCGGCATCTTCTCGGAAGCCCATCGCGCCGCGATGAAGCTAGGCCGGCGCCACCACGTGCTCTACAAGCCCTGCGGCGCGGGCGGCGGCGACATGGGCGTGGCGCTGTCCGAGGACGTCGACGCGCTGGGCGCCTTCCGCACCGCGGTGACGCAGGCGGGCCTGCACGTCGTGTCGGCGGCGATCGACCCGGACGGTCTAAGCGTCTCCTGACGCGCTTCGGTCGAAGAGGCTGTCGAACTCCGGCGCCGCGTTGCTCGTGCGCGCCTCCCGGATGCAGCGGGCGAGGATGGGTATGCCGTCCCTGATGTCGGCGTCCGGGACGTGCCCAAACGCGAGCCGCAGGTACGGTATGCGCGTGCCGTGGATGTGGAAGTTGGCGCCCGGGGCGTAGTGCACGCCGCGCTCCGCCGCGAGCCGGGCAAGCCTGTCCTGGTCGACATCGTCCGGAAAGCGTACCCACACGAAGAGCCCGCCGGCCGGGTTCGACCACGCGCACAGGTCGGACAGCTCGTTGTCGAGCCCGTCCACCACCAGGTTCTTCTTGACCTTGAGATACGCGTTGAGCTCCTCGGTGAGATCCCAGACGCCGTCCCGGTAGAGCTCCGCCACGACGGCAGCGGCGAAGGTGTTGCTGCCGGCGTCATGGCGCCGTGCGAGGATCGTGTCGAGCAGGGGAGACTGGGC
This sequence comes from Gammaproteobacteria bacterium, assembly GCA_009840715.1. Taxonomy (GTDB): domain Bacteria; phylum Pseudomonadota; class Gammaproteobacteria; order Pseudomonadales; family Azotimanducaceae; genus VXNE01. The sequence continues at coordinate 1,489 of VXNE01000021.1, read as the reverse complement.
GAACACGTAGCCGAGCCGCAGTCCCGGCGCCAGGATCTTGGACAGGGAGCACAGGTAGACGATGCCCGCGTAGCCGGATAGCGCGAACAGCGCAGGCGGTTTCTCGCCGTCGAAGTGCACGTCGCCGTAGCAGTTGTCCTCGACGATCGGGATGCCGCGGCGCTCGGCGATCTCGACCAGGCGGCGCCGGCGCTCCACCGGCATCGTGGCGCCCGTCGGGTTCTGATACGTGGTGAGCGCATAGATGAACTTCGGCCGCCGCGACTCCCCGAGCTCGTCCAGCTTCGCCTCGAGCAGGTCGACGCGCATGCCGTCCTCGTCCACCGGCACCCCCTGCATGTCGATGCCGAGGGATCGATACGCTCCTATCGTGCCGACGTAGGTGAACTCCTCGCAGACGACCGTGTCGCCCGGGCGGGTGAGCGCTTCCGCGACCAGCGTGACGCCTTGCATCGAGCCGTTCGTCAGGGCGATGCGGTCGGGGTCCATCGGGACACCCTCGCGCTCCGATTCGCGCCGGGCCATCGCGGCTCGCAGGCCGGGGTGGCCCAGCTTGCCCGGGTAGTCCGTGAGTTCGACGAACTCGCGCGCGATGGCCTCGGTCGCGGCGCGCTGCATGCGTTCGATGGGGAACGTCTCGGGGTTGGTGCGGCCGACGGCGAAGTCGATGATGCGTTCTGGCATGGAGTTGGACCGGGCTATGCGAGTGAGCAGTTTATTCGCCCACCTGCGGATTGATCACGGCGACACCGGCATGGGCCCGGTCCGGCGCCTCATGGCTTCACCAGCCCGATCACGTACTCCTCGTGCATCCGGTGCTCAATCTGGCTCTGCCGCGGCCCGCCCCATCGCGCCGGCATCATCCTCTTGTCCCGGTCGAGACGGCGCACGCCGATCCCCGCAGGCACGAAGCCGAGACCTCCGGCAATTGTCTCGAGGGCCTTGTGCGTCTCCACATCCATCCCCCTGAGAGTCGACGTTCCGACCACTACGATTGCCGAGCCTCCCGAGCGCAGAACGCGATGCATCTCCGCCAGCACTTCAGACATCTCACAGAAGTACCGGCGCAGGACCTGGGCCTTCCGCGCATCCAACTCGGCCAGTCTGGCCAGTGTTGTTTCGCAGAGATCCGGCAGCGAGGTCGAGAGTTCAGGCGCCAGCGCATCGTGTCCGAGATAGGTCTTGCGGATGTCCGCGAGCGCGTCGAGATTCCACCCGAGCCACACCAGGGAGAACTTGTGGGCCCGCATGTAGTCGATCGCGTTGTTGGCGTAGGGTGGTGATGTGACCACCAGGTCCACGCTCGCCGGCGACAACCCAGTGTCGCTCGCACTCGCCGCCAACACTTCCGTCCTGACGGTGGACGAAGGCGCGCATCCGGGCACGGCGTTGGCTTTCAGCCGCTTCTCGAAGGCCATGAACAGACGCTTAAAAACATCAGACGCTTCCGAACATATTACGCCTGTAGAACTCGGTGGTCTCCGTATCA
>VXNE01000023.1 GCA_009840715.1 Gammaproteobacteria bacterium | reverse complement strand
GACCCCGCCCGGTGCGATCCGGAAAGAGAATGAATGGCACGTCAGGCCAGAAGTTGTGCGCCCCGCGCAGGAACCCGAAGAACTCGTCGAACCCGCGCGCCACGGGATGGAACTCGGGTCCGGTGCCCAAGTGCCACTTGCCGATCACGCCCGTCACGTAGCCCGCGGCCCGCAGGCGGTCCGCCAGCGTCGTCTCCTCGAGGGAGAGCGCTTCGTCGGGCGTCCCCTCGTGACCGCGCACGCCGAAACGCTGCTGGTACCGACCCGTCAGGAGCCCCGCGCGCGTCGGACTACACCACGTGCTGGACACGTAGCCGTTCGAGAACCGCACGCCGCGGGCGGCGAGGGCGTCGAGATGCGGCGTCGGGATGTCCTCGGCGCCGTGGAAGCCGACATCCGCGTAGCCGAGGTCGTCGGCCACGATCAGCAGGATGTTGGGGTTCTTGCTTTCGGCCCCCATGGCGACCGCCACGCAGCACGTCGCAGCCACTGCAAGAAGGATGCGCATGAATTCGCTCCCTGTCACCGTCAGATCTCCAGTGCTTCCGCCTGCCCGAACGCGATCCGCACGAAGCCCGGGATCGCTTCCGCGCGGTCCACTTCCGGCCGGTCCTCGATCCACTTGAGCAGCATCAGTGTACGCATGAGCAGGAAGAGCGGCACGGTCTCGAGCACGTCGTCGCTGCCGGGGCGCCGCCTCGCGTACTCGGCGAACAACGCGTCCCGGGCCACCGCGAATCTGGGGCGCTCGTGCAGGACATCCATCTGCTGCCAGAGGGCCACCGCGAGGTCGAAGCCGAACCAGCCGAAACCCGCGTCGTCGAAGTCGATCACCACGAGCCGCTCCCCGGCCCGCAGGACGTTGCCGAGGTTCAGGTCCGCGTGGATCATGCCGTAGCGGTCACGGACCCTGGGCAACTCGGACAGCCGCGCCATGACCGCGTTGCGGATGGCGAGGAGCCGGGCCCGATCCGCGTCCGAGACGCCGCCGATCTCCCAGAAGCGGCCCCAGAAGGGCGCCTCTCCGACCAGCCCGTCCGCGTCCCACGCGTGACGCCGGAAACCCGGCGGCGGTGTCCAGCGCGCCGTGACGTCGTGGAAGTCGGCGATGATCGAACCGAGTTCGACATGGCAACGCGCGAGCTCCGCGTCGTCGTCTCTCTGCTTCAGCACGTCGAGGAGCCGCGTCGCCTCGATCCACTCGACGAGACCGACATGGCGCGTCTCTTCCGACTCGGGGAAGGCCACCGTCGCGTACGCATCGCCGTCCACCGTATCGATGGCATTCGGCACCGCGATGCCCATGGCCGCCAGGTCCGAGGTCCAGACGTGCTCCGACTCGAGTTCCCCGAGGTCGTGATAGCCCGGGCGGTGGATGCGCAGGGCGAAGCCCGCCCCGTCACCCGCTTCGACCCGGAACACGGTGTTCTCGCTCTGCGAGTGGAGCGCGATCGGCGCGCCTTCAAGCCCCCAGTGCAAGAGGGCGTTCCTCGCGAGCCCGGTGAGCGCCTGCTCCCTGGCTTTCCTAGCCGCCTGCTCCACCCGACACTTCCTCGAGCGTCTCCGCGAGCGCGTCGAACAGTTCGTCCGCGTGCTCTCTCCCGAAGACAAGCGGCGGGCGGATCTTCAGGACGTTGCGGAAGCGTCCCGCGTTCGAGATGAGATAACCCTTCTCCTTCATGCGCTCGACGATGTCCGCGGCGCCTTCCCGGTCGGGCTTGCTGGTCTCGCGGTCGGACAACCACTCGACTCCCAGGAAGAGCCCGTGACCCCGCACGTCGCCGACGCCGTCGAAGCGGTCCGCAAGGTCCGCGAGCCGGCCCTTCAGGTAGTCCCCCACCGAGTTGACGTTGGCGAGCAGCGCCTCCTCCTCGATGACATCGAGCACAGCGCCGCCCACCGCCGCCTGCAACGGCGTCGCGGCGGTCGTATTGAAGTAGAACGACTTCGCGTGGAAGGCGCTTGCGATGTCCGCGCGGGCGCCCACACCGGAGAGCGGCAGCCCCGCGCCCATGGGCTTGCCCATCGCGACGATGTCCGGTACGCAGTCCATGACCTCGTAGCCCCACCAGCGCCCGGTCCTGCCGAACCCGGCCTGCACCTCGTCGAAGATCACGACGCCGCCGGCCTCCCGCACGAGCGCGGCGGCCTTCCGCATGAACCCCGCCGGCACGTCCGGCAGCCCCTCGTTGGCGAAGATCGAGCAGAACAACATGCCGGCGAAGGGCACGCCGTCCGCCGCGAAGGCCTCGATCGCGCCCTCGATCTCCGCGAGATACAGGTCGCACGACTCGGACTCGGAAACACCCGCGCGGAGGGGACGGTACGCCTCCGGGAAGGGCACCCGCCGGAAGTCCGGTTCGAACGGCCCCACCGTCATGCGGAACACTTCCGCGCTGTTGCCGTGGTAGGTGGCGTTGCTGCAGACGATGCCCTGGCCGCCGGTGAACGTCCGCGCCATCTTGAGCGCCACTTCGATGGCCTCCGTTCCCGTGCAGCACATCTGCAGGACCGACAGCGGATCGCCGTGGAGCGCCATGAGACGCTCGCAGTACTCGACCACGACCTCGCTGAGATAGCGGCTGTGGGTGTTGAGGGTCGCCGCCTGCCGCTGCAGCGCGTCGACGACCCGGGGATGGCAGTGCCCGACGCAGGGGACGTTGTTGTACGCGTCCATGTAGCGGCGGCCCTGGTCGTCGTACAACCAGACCCCCTCGCCCCGGACGAGATGCACGGGCTGCCGATAGAACAGCGGCGAGCCGCCCATCGCGCGCTCCCGGCGCACCCTGAGGCCCTCGATGTCCATGACGGTTGCTCCCCCCGTTCTCCCGGCGATTCTCGCACACGGCCCACCGCCCGGTTCTGGACACCGTGATGCGGGCTTTGCGACGATTGCATGCCTTGAGGACGACCAGATCGGCCGATGCCGAATCACCTGAGCGCGGCGGAGATCGCCAGTTTTCACGAGCGCGGCTACCTCTCGCCCCTGCCCGCCATCGAGGCGCAGGAAGCCCTCTCGTGTCGTCTTGCGCTCGAAGCGTTCGAGTCCGGCGGCGCCCGCGGCAACGGCCTCGACACGCGCCTGCCCGCCACCGACCTGCACCTCCTGTTCCGCTGGGCCTGGGACCTGGTCCACGACCCGCGCATCGTGGAACCCGTCTCCGACGTGCTGGGGCCGGACGTTCTGCTCTGGTCGCTCAACTGGTTCATCAAGGAGGCGCGCGACGGCAAGTTCGTCACCTGGCACCAGGACGCCACGTACTGGGGCCTCGAGCCCCACGATGTCGTCACGGCATGGGTCGCCCTGTCCGACGCGGGACCGGAGACGGGGCCGATGAAGTTCCTGCCGGGCAGCCACAGGGGCGCGCTCCACAGCCACGAGAACACGCACCACGAGGACAACCTGCTGTCGCGCGGGCAGCGCATCGAAGACGACCTCGACGAGACCTCCGCCGTCCTCGCGCCGCTGGCCGCGGGCGAGATGTCGATCCACCACGTACGGCTCGCCCACGGGTCCGAGCCGAACCGCACGGACGACCGGCGCATCGGCCTGGTGCTCCGGTACTGCGCCACGCACGTCCGCCAGACCCACATACCCCGCGACACGGCGACGCTCGTCGCCGGCGAGGACCGTTTCGACCACTTCGACCTGATGTCCGCACCGGAGGAAGACCTCGGTGCGGCGGAGTTGGCGCGCCACCGCGACGCGGTGCAGCGCATGGTCCAGGCCATCATGCAGTAGGGCCGGCGGCGCACCGCGCCGTCCCAACAGTGATATAACCGCCTCCCCATCCGGTCCCCGGGAGTCGTCTCCCCGAGCGGATCGACCATCCCGGCCAGGAGAGGGCAGCAACGATGAGTGAGTTTGAAGGCAAGGTCGCCGTGGTGACGGGCGCGGGCGGCGGGCTCGGGCGATGTCACGCCATCGAGTTCGCCAAGCGCGGCGCGAAGGTCGTGGTCAACGATCTCGGCGGCAGCGTCGACGGGACCGGCCAGGGCGACATGGCGGACGCGGTGGTTGCGGAAATCGAGGACCTCGGCGGGACCGCCGTCGCCAACAAGGCGTCGGTATCGGACCGCGAAGGGGCGAAATCGATCGTCCAGACCGCCATCGACGCCTTCGGACGCATCGACATCCTCGTCAACAACGCCGGCATCCTGCGCGACCGCACGTTCAAGAACATGACCCTCGACGAGTGGGACATCGTGATGAACGTGCACCTGAACGGCACCGCCTACGTGACGCACGCCGCCTGGCCGCTCATGTACGAGCAGAACTATGGCCGCATCGTTTTCACCAGTTCCGGCTCCGGGATCTTCGGCAACTTCGGCCAGGCGAACTACGGCGCCGCCAAGATGGGCATGCTCGGCCTCATGAACGTGCTCGCCCTCGAAGGCGCCAACCACAACGTGCGCGTCAACACGCTCGGCCCCGGCGCCGCCACGCGGATGACGAACACCGTGCCGGGCCGCTCGGAGGACCTCGGGGAGCCCGATCCGCTGCGGCATCCGAAGCTCGTGAGTCCCGCCGTGCTGTTCATGTGTTCGGAGGACGCGCCGAACGGCGCCGTCATCCACGCGTCGAACGGCAACTTCTCCATGTCCCAGATCGTCGTCAACGAACCGGTCCGGCTCGGGGCGGACGCCGTCTACGAGGACCTCGAGCCGCTCCGCGACCGCCTGATGGACATGACCGGGGCCAAGCCGCGGGAACGCCGGCAACCGCGGCGGCGGGGGTAGCAGGGTGTCGGACTTCGTGCGACAGCGCGATGGCCGACGCCGTGGGAGCGCTTGACAGGGGCGAAACTGCGGCGTATTGGCCCTCATCAGCCAACCGGTACCACACTATGTCAAGTCAGGAACCAACGCGGAGAGCGACGAAGCTTCAACGACGGGACGCGCCGATAACACCGCCTCCCACGACGGAGTACGACCCGGATTGGCAGGAGAAAATCCGGATTGCGAAACAAGCCCACGAGGAAGCCCGCAAGGCGAGGGAAGGGAAGCCTGCGACCTTTTCCAACCAACTGGCCATCACGTAGTTCCGATTCGAGGACGCACAAGGAATGAGCAACCTAGCGGGACGGAGCCCGCTCTTCGAGGCACAACACGCGCTTCGCTACGAGCGCCAGCAGATTATTCGCGACTATCAGAGTGCCCACGATTGCCGCCTTGTGGTCATGAGCGACGTGATCTTCCCCCGCAGCATCTCGCTGCTCGAAGAGGCGCTCTTCGACGCGAGTCCCGAAGAAGATCTGCACATCCTCCTGTATACGCTCGGGGGCGACGGTGAGACGGCTCTAAGGCTCATCCGCCAGGCGCAATCGCGATGCAAGGAACTCACCGTAGTCGTCCCGGACCAGGCGAAGAGCGCGGGAACGCTTTTCGCACTCGGCGCTGATCGAATCTACATGGGCCCCACTAGTGACCTGGGTCCCGTCGATCCTCAGTTCATGCTCTCCGGCTCGTTGGCGGCAGCCAAGGCAATCATTGCGGCGGTGGAGGAGGCCGAGCGTCGAGTGCAGGAGAACCCCCAAACCTACCCCCTGCACGCTTCCCTGCTTGGAGACATCACGGGGTTGATGGTTCAGCAGGCCCGGGACGCCCTGGAGCGCGCCGACGCCCAGTTGCGCGAGGCACTAGCCTGCGTAGAAAGCCGCTCCTCAGCGATCGTCGACCAGATGGTCGCAACCCTACGCGGCCCTCTTTTGGATGACTCGCCGAGCCACGGCGTCGTGATCTCCTCCAAGGCTGCCAAGTCGCTGGGCCTGCCGGTTGACGAGGCTGACCCGAGCGATCCTCGCTGGCAGGCCGTTTGGCGACTTTGGACCAAATACGTTGCCCTGGGCGCCGAGTTTGTCTACGAGGGGCAGACCGCCTCCCACATACGCGTCCCTTGAGAGACCTTATGAGCACGGGATCCGCGCCGCATGCAGCCCATCGCCAAAGGAGCCCGCAGATGAACGAGCTGCGCATCGGCGTCTGCTACGACTTCCGCAACCCGCCGGACTCCGGCGTCAGCCACCGGGCGCTGTACGCGGAGATCCTGGAGCAGGTGCAGTGGCTCGACCGGATCGGCGCGGACCTCGTCTGGTTTACCGAGCACCACTTCGTCGAGGACGGCTACCTGCCGAGCTGGATCCCCGTGGCCGGGGCCATGGCCGCGGTGACCACGCGCGTAAGGTTCGGGACGGACATCTGCCTCGCGCCCTTCAATCACCCGATCCGCCTGGCGGAAGATCTCGCGGTCCTGGACAACCTGTCCGGCGGGCGCGTCGAGGTCGGCCTCGGGATGGGGTACGCGCCGCACGAGTTCCGGGGTTTCGGGTTCCCGATCTCCCGGCGGCTGTCGCTGACGAACGAGTGCGTCGAGGTACTGCAGCGCTGCTTCAGCGGCGAACGGTTCAGCTATTCCGGCAAGCGCTACCGGTTCGAGGACGTGGTCATCACGCCGGGCTATGTCCAGGAAGGAGGTCCGCCGCTCTGGCTGGCCGCGATGTCCGAAGCCGGCGCGCTGCGCGCCGCCCGTTACGGCACGCACTTCCTGCCCCAGGGACCGCGCGCCACCTTCGACCGCTGGCACGGCACCCTCGCCGACAGCGGCCGTACGCCAGCGGACTATCGCGTCGGCATCATCCGCAGCATCCTGGTCACCGACGACCGCGACACGGACTGGCCCGTCGTCCGTGCCGCCGAGCGCTACCGCATGGAGCTATACCGGCGTTTCTTCGAGGAAAGCGGCGAGGGGTTCGGCCCCGGCGATATCGAACCGATCCCGCAGACCTGGGTCGTCGGCAACGCGGACGCGTGCGTGGAGCAGCTCGCCGCTTTCATCGACGAGTTCGGCATCACCGACATCGTGACGATGGCGGTGCCGCCCGGCCTGCGGCCCGAGCGCATGGGGGACAGCCTGGAGCGGCTGTTCTCCGAGGTCGCGCCCCGCCTCAGGGCGAGGGGTCCGGCGGCGGCGTGATCGGGCGGCTCAGCAGGCCGCCGGTGTCGACGCCACAGCCTCCACGCCGCGTAGGCGGGTTGACATACACTGTTCCTCCAACGTGAAAGCCAACAGTAGCCATCCTGATGAATTCTTTGCGAATCGGTGTCGCCTACGACTTCCGCAACCCGCCGGACTCCGGGGTCAGCGACCAGGCGCAGTACGCCGAGATCCTCGAACAGGTGCAGTGGCTGGACCGGCTGGGCGCGGACCTGGTCTGGTTCACCGAGCACCACTTCGTCGAGGACGGCTACCTGCCGAGCTGGATCCCGGCGGCGGGCGCGATGGCCGCGGTGACCACGCGGGTTCGGTTCGGGACGAACGTCTGCCTCGCGCCGTTCAACCACCCGATCCGCCTGGCGGAAGACCTGGCGGTGCTCGACAACCTGTCCGGCGGGCGCGTCGAGATCGGCCTCGGAATGGGGTACGCGCCGCACGAGTTCCGCGGCTTTGGGCTTCCGGTCTCGCGCCGGCTGTCGTTGACGAACGAGTGCATCGAGGTGCTGCAGCGCTGCTTCACCGGCGAGCGGTTCAGCTACTCCGGCAAGCGCTACCGGTTCGAGGACGTGATCATCACCCCCGGCTATGTTCAGGAAGGGGGCCCGCCCCTCTGGATCGCCGCCATGTCCGAAGCCGGCGCCCTGCGCGCCGCGCACTACGGCACGCATATCCTGCCGCAGGGACCGCGCGTCAGCTTCGACCGCTGGCGCGAGGCGCTCACCGACAGCGGTCGGGCACCGGCGGACTATCGGGTCGGCATCATCCGCAGCATCCTCGTCACCGACGACCGCAACACCGATTGGCCCGTCGTGCGCGCAGCCGAACGCTACCGCATAGAGCTGTACCAGCGGTTCTTCGAGGAGAGCGGCCAGGGGTTCGACAATCCGCCGCGCAACGGTGAGGAAGATCCCATGGAGCAAGCCGCTCAGGCGTTCATGGAGCCCGTCCCGCAGACGTGGATAGTGGGCAACGCCGACGAGTGCGTGGACCAGATCGCCGCGTTCATCGACGAGTTCGGCATCACCGACATCGTGACGATGGCGGTGCCGCCCGGCCTGCGGCCCGAGCGCATGGGGGACAGCCTGGAGCGGCTGTTCTCCGAGGTCGCGCCCCGCCTCAAGGCCAGGAGTCCGGCGGCGGCGTGACCGGGCGGCTCAGCAGGCCGCCGCCTTCTCGAGGTCCAGCTCCCGTTCCTTCGCGAAGTCCAGCGCCGCGTTGGCCTTGACCCGGTTCGCCCGCGCCAGGGTCGACAGCGCCGCGAACGCGATCCACTCCCGCGACACCTCGAAGTAGTCCCGGAGTGACTCCCGGGACTCCGAGAGACCGAAACCGTCCGTCCCGAGCACGGTGTACTCGCCCGGGAACCAGCGCGAGATCGAAAGCGGCAGCGACTTCATGTAGTCCGACGCTGCCACGAACACGCCCTCCTCCCCGGCCAGGACCTCCTCGACGTAGGGACGCGTCTCGGCGCCCCCGACGCTCAGCATCTGCTCGCGCTCCGCGAGGGTGCCCTGGCGCGCGAGTTCGTTGTAGCTCGTCACGCTCCAGACGTTCGCCGGGAGCCCCAGCCCGGAAAGGATGTCCGCCGCCGCCAGGGTCTCCACCATGATGGCCCCGCTGCCCAGGAGGTTGACCTGCGCCCCCTCCGCCCGCCGGAAGCAGTACATCCCTGCCACGATTCCTTCCTCCGCCCCCTCCGGGATGGGCGGCATCACATAGTTCTGGTTCGTGACCGTCACGTAGTAGAAGACGTCCTCGAACTCGCCGTACATGCGCCGGATGCCGTCCCGGACGATGACCGCGAGTTCGTAGGCGAACGCGGGGTCGTAGCTCACGAGGTTCGGCACCGTGGACGCCATCACGTGGGAGTGCCCGTCCTGGTGCTGCACGCCCTCACCGTTCAGGGTCGTGCGGCCGGACGTGCCCCCGAGCAGGAACCCCTTGCACATCATGTCGCCGCACGCCCAGATCATGTCGCCGACGCGCTGGAAGCCGAACAT